>JALXFI010000220.1:0-12099 GCA_027069035.1 bacterium | reverse complement strand
CCACTAAAGTTATTTGAAAATCTCTTAACGATATCTCCTGCCCTTGAAGGTGTTCGGTTAACGATTACGATAGAAGATGGATATTCTTCCATAAGGGAAGCAATGATGCCTTTTGCCGCCCCGCCTGCGCCGATAACGATAACATTTTTCCCCTTTATTTCAATCCCATTTCTGTTGAGAAGCTGTCTGTATCCTGCGCCATCGGTATTGAAACCCTTTAAAACGCCATCTCTGTTTTTTATTGTATTTACTGAACCGGAGAGTTCAGCCTCAGGAGACATTTCATCAAGAAAAGGCACAACGGCCTCTTTGTGAGGCACCGTCACATTGACACCGAGCAGATTAAGCGCCCTTATGGCCTTTACGGCATCTTCAATCCTACCCTTTGCTACAAGAAAAGGCAGATAGATAAGATCAATATCCATATCCTTTATTGCCGCATTCTGCATATGTGGAGAAAGTGAGTGTTCTACAGGATATCCAAAGATACCGATAATTTTTGTGCTTCCGGTAATATTCATGTGTTCAGTTTTTGGCTATGTGCTTACATTTTTCCTATACATTTTTACGTTTCGTCTAAATAGCAAAACCTGCCAAAGTTTTTTTAAAGTCACATAATGGCGGAAGGCGACTCTTGAACCGCTAACAGCTTCTTAGCCTCTTCGATATCCCTCTTAATTTGACCGGCAAGCTGCTCAGGCGCGCTGAATTGAGTCTCATCCCTTAGTCTTTCAACAAAAAACAACTCAACCGTCCTGCTATAGAGGTCGCCCTCAAAATCGATTAAAAAGACCTCTGTGCTTAACCGTCCTGAATTATCATTAAATGTAGGGTTGTAACCGATATTACATACCCCGTTATAAATCTTATTGTCATACAAAACGAGAAGAGCATACACACCGGTCCTGGGCAGCAGCTCTTTTTCCGGCTTTACATTTGCGGTTGGAAAACCTATAGTGGTGCCACGTCTGTTTCCTCTTACCACTTGCCCTTTTAAAGAGTAACATCTTCCCAATAGATTCGACGCCTTTTTCACCTCTCCTTTACCGATCAAATCCCTTATAAGAGAAGAACTTACCGGTTGACCGTCAATCATATAGGCAGACACTACTTCCACCTTAAACCCTGCCTTATCTCCAATTCGACGTAAAAGGTCGATACCACCTTTACGTTCTCTTCCAAAGGAATAATCATGCCCTACAATTATTTTTTTGGGATTTATCTTTCTCAAGATTATTTCATTTACGAACTCTTCAGGATGTTTTCTGGCAAATTCATCCGTAAAATGAGCAAAGTAAAGGAAATCAATATCAAAATGTTCTATAAGTTTTTTTCTCTCCTCCATGGTTGAAAGCAACAAAAGCCCCTTATTGGGGGCAAGCACCCTTACCGGATGGGGTTCAAATGTAAAGACCATTGAACTTGTGTTAAGTTCCCTGCTTCTTCTTACAACCCTTTTTAAGACTTCCTGATGGCCGAGGTGAACGCCGTCGAAGTTCCCAAGGGTTAGCACAACACCATTAAGGTTGTTTTTTTCAAGTTCTTTGTCCGGAATAATCTTCATGGCAGCAAAAATTGTCCTATACAATTATAAAAATATAAATACTCAAGTACATTTTGTAAAAAGACCTAAAATTTGCCGGATCTTAGAATTACAAACGCAAGGCACAAACCAAGGACTGAAGATACAAAAAAGCCTATCACACCAAGCGTTGAAAACCCGAAAAGCCTATCACCCTGCCCTGAAAGCATGATGAATGACGATCCTACAATAAGTGCAGCAACTATTATACCAAAAGTAAGCCGATTACTGGAGCGGTCTATCTCCCCAATAAAATTATCGAGTCCCTTATGCATAAAATCAACCGTAAACTTGTCTTCAAGCATCTTCTTGAGAAGCCTGTGAAACTGCGCAGGATAATCCTTTATATATCCCTGTATTTCATAGGCCTTTTCTGAAAAATCACTGAGCAGATGCTCGGGACTCTTTTTTTTCTTTATTATCTTTATGGCAAACGGCCTGGCTATATCTAAAATAAGAAAATCAGGGTCAAGGTTTCTCAAGAGTGAGTCAAGGATAAGCATCGTTTTGTCAAGCAGCAGAAATGCCCTGGGAAGACGCACCTTGTTCTTGAGGCCGACCTTTACAATATCTGCAAACACCTCAACCGGATTTATCTCCCTTAAAGACAGCCCGTAATAGGGCGCCATCAGATCCCTTATATCCTCTCTCAACTCTGTTATATCAACATCCTCGCCTACAAGTCCAAGTTCTATGTGGAGTTTGACTATGGCATCATAGTCCGTATTTACTATGGCTATAAGCATGTTTGCAAGGCTCTCTTTGAGTTTATCATCAAGCCTGCCCATTATTCCGAAGTCGCACAATCCAATGCGTGCATCGGGCAGGACAAAGATGTTGCCCGGATGGGGATCTGCATGAAAAAAACCATTTATCAATATCTGCTGCAGATATGCGGAAGCAAGTTTCTTTGCCACCTCGCATGAGTTGATATTGTTTTCTTTAAGGCCATCTGTATCATCGATCCTTATACCTTTCAGACGCTCCATCGTAAGAACCCTCTTTGTTGTGTACTCTCTTATCACGCAAGGTATAACAATATCCTTTTTACCCTCAAGGTCCTTTGACATGGTTTCGATATTGCTTGCCTCATGGAGGAAATCCATCTCCCTTGAAACAGTCCTTGAAAATTCATTGATTATACCTTTAGGATTGAACAGGCGGCTTTCCGGCACGTATTTTTCGAGAAGACGCGCTATGTGATAAAGTATGCTTATATCCTTTTCTATCACATCTTTTATACCGGGGCGCTGAACCTTCACCGCCACTTCGCTTCCGTCATAAAGCACGGCAAAATGGACCTGAGCTATCGACGCCGCAGCCACCGGCGTCTTATCGAATTTAAGAAAGACCTCCTCTATAGAGGAGTTAAACTCGCTCTCGACCTGCCTTGATATCTCTTCAAAACTTACAGGAGGGACTTCGTCCAGAAGTTTCTTAAGCTCTTCAATGTACTCTTCAGGAAGGACATCTGGCCTTGCGCTAAGGAGTTGTCCCAATTTGATAAAGGTAGGGCCGAGTTCTTCAAAGACAAGCCTGAGTCTTTGAGGCAGTGCAAGTTCTTCCCGCTCCCTGGCCTTTCTTGAGAACCTTAAAAGCCTTATTACAGATACAACCCTGTGAAGATGGATACGTTTTATCAGCGGATAAAAGCCGTATCTTACAAATACCAGGACTATATCCCTTAAACGCTTAATATTGCCTGAGAAACCGAACATCAGTTATTTACCATTGCCAGATCTATGCGTTTGCGCACTATATCTACACTGTCCACCACGACATTTACTTTGTCCCCTATCCTGAACATCTTTTTTCTGTGTTCACCGATAAGGAGGTGTCTTTTTTCATCGAATATATAGTAATCATCATGAAGGTTGGAGATATGAACCATACCTTCCACTGGAATTTCTTCAAACTCTATAAATATTCCAAAGGATGTGACGCCCGAAACAACACCGGAAAAGACGTCCCCGATTCTGTCTTTCATATACTCAACCTTCTTAAGGTCTATAACCTCCCTTTCCGCCTCCATTGCGGTTCTCTCCGTTTGTGAGCTGTGGAGCGCAATCTCAGCAAGACCGTTAGCGGCCTCTTCCTCCCTGTTCTGTGCCTGCCCCTTTATCTGTGCCTTTAAGAGCCTGTGAACCACAAGGTCGGGGTACCTTCTTATAGGAGATGTAAAATGTGTATAGTCTTTAAAGGCAAGGGCATAATGGCCAACGTTTTTCTCCGAATATCTCGCCTGCTTCATAGACCTTAAAAGGATATGGTTTACAAGCCTTTCTTCGGGTCTGCCCTCTACATATCTTAATATATCCTGCAGCATCCCTGATGGAGGAACACCGTTTATTATAAACGGACAGCCCAGATTTGCCAGTAGTTCTTTTAAAAAAAGCAGGTCTTCTTCATCAGGGCTTTCATGCACCCTATAGATACAAGGCGCCTTAGACCTGCTCATATACCCGGCGACAACACCGTTGGCCGCCAGCATAAACTCTTCAATAAGGTGGTGCGCTATGTTTCGCTCTTCTCTAACAATATCATCCACTTTCCCTTGTAGGTCAAGAACTATCGATGCCTCCGGCAGGTCAAAATCTATGCTTCCATTGGCCATCCTCTTTTTCATCAAGATAGCCGAGAGTTTCTCCATATCTTTTAAGTCTTTAACGATGTCGCCGTGTTTTTTAAGCAGTTCACCGTCACTGCCTTCAAGTATATCCTTTACTTCGGTATAGGTAAGGCGCCTGTCGCTCTTTATAACACTTTCCACAAAATCACTCTTCAGCACCTTTCCTTTTCCGTCAAATTCCATTATAACCGTCATGGCAAGCCTCGCCACCCCGGGTTTAAGACTGCATATTTCGTTAGAGAGTTTCTCGGGCAGCATAGGTATGACCATACCGGGGAAGTAGACACTCGTGCCTCGGCTGTATGCTTCTTTGTCTATCTCGGTTCCTCTTTTAACATATAAACTTACGTCCGCTATAGAGACAAAAAGCCTGTATCCGCCCTTACCCACAGCCTCAACGGAGACCGCATCGTCAAAATCCTTTGCCTGCTCGCCGTCAATGGTAACGGTCCTTAAATCCCTCAGATCCATTCTTGAAGCCATCTCCTCATCGGGTATGGCTTCACTTATCCTGTCCGCCTCTCTTAACACCTTCCCCGGAAATTTTAGGGGGAGCCCGCGTTTTCTTATAATAAGCTCGACACCGACCTTTGAGTCCTCAAGGTCTCCGAGTATCTTTACAATGGTTCCCACGGCAGGCCTGTGAGAGGCAGGATACTCCAGTATTTTAACTATGACAAGGTCTCCGGAAGAGAGCCTTTTCCCCTTAAATTTATTGTCTGACTTCTGCAGCGGAACAATCACTTCGCATATTATCTTTTCATCAAGAGGCATAACCACGCCAAAATTCTTCTCGATATTCAGTATGCCTGCAACCTCCTTTATACCCCTTTCAAGTATCTGTATGATGCTTCCCTCTCTCCTGCCGTCCCGTTTAACCCTTTCGACCCGGACAACAACCTTGTCTCTGTCCATAGCCCCGCCGATTTTTGACGGGTTAACAAAGACATCTTTTCCGCCTTTTTCCGGTATCACAAAACCATACCCATCCGCATGCGCCTCAAAAACACCCACAACAAGATTCATCTTCAAAGGCAGTCCATACCTGTTGCCCTTTAGTCTTATAAGGGTGCCCTCGTGCACCATCTCTTTAATTATTTTTTTAAATGAGGCGCGCTCATCTTTGGATACGGAGAGGAGCATCATAAGCGCCTTCAGGGTAAGGGGTCTGCGGCTTTTTGCCTTAATTGTATTTAAAACTTCCTTTTTAATCATTTTCACCTTTCGAGAACATACTTTACCGCAACTATGGTCCGTCCTTGCCGACTTTCAGACTCTTGACTTTCCGACTGATTTCAAAATTTGTCATTGCAGGATTTGTATTATAAAATCTTGACATGATATATTTAATCATTATAGCATTAAACAGTTTTCATACGGAAAGGGTTCTTCCCAAATTGAAAACATAATTAGTGTCTATATCGGTTTCCGAATTGACACCAAACAGAGCCGAAGTGGCGGAATTGGTAGACGCGCATGATTCAGGGTCATGTGTTCGCAAGAATGTGGGGGTTCGAGTCCCCCCTTCGGCACCATACAATCTAAAATAACGCCTGTCCTGCAACTTATGAGTTTGCGCCGCTTTTTTCCATCTTTCCTAAAATGCCCCTTGCCGCCAGCACGCCCGATACCGAGGCCTGCATCAGCCCTCTGCTAAGGCCTGCGCCGTCACCTGCCGCAAAAAGGTTTTCAATCTGTGTTTCACAGTTTTCATCTATGGGAAGCCTATTTGAATAAAACTTTATCTCCATTCCATAGAGCAGTGTATCCGGCCCGTCAATCCCGGGTAAAAGGCCGTCAAGTCCCTCCAGCATCCCCAGTATCCCTTTAAGATATCTGTAAGGCATAAAAAGGCCGATATCCCCCGCAGTGGCGGCCTTTAGTGTAGGCACAACCGAGTTTTGATCGATAGCCTCAGAGGTGGATGGAATGCCGTTTTTAAGGTCACCCAGCCTTTGCACAAGCACCCCGCCTGCGCCCTTGTTTACCATTCTGGCAATACCCCTTCCAAAGTCAAGCGGGCTAAGCCCCTTGTCCAAATCCACGCTCACAAGTACGGCAAAGTTTGTGTTGCCGGTTTTTTTGCCGAAAAAACTGTGGCCGTTAACGGTTACAACACCTTCGGAGCGCTCCTGAACGACTTCACCCTGCGGACATACACAGAAGGTTCTCACCTTATCCTTAAACCCCTTGCCGCCGTAAACTATCTTCGGCTCATAAAGGATGTCGGTAAGCGGCGTCGTAATCTTGTGGTCAACCTCTACCCTTAGGCCTATATCAAGCGCGTTGCTCTTTGACTTAAGCCCTATGCGGTCTGTCTCTTTTTTAAGCCATGAAGCGCCCTGTCTTCCCGGAGCAACAAGCACATACCTTGCCATAATCCTTTTGCCCGAAGCGGTCTCAACACCAACGGCCCTGCCGCCGTCAAAGAGCATCCTCTCTACAGACGTGGAGCAGCATATCTTTACCTTGCCATCCAATTCCTTTCTGAGGCCTCTCAATACCTCAAAACAGATCTCCGTGCCCATGTGCCTTATTCGGGATGGGACAAGCCTTAAGTTGTATCTGCCTGCATTCTTCTGAAGATCATAGACCTTTTCTGTAGGCGGGTCAAAAACCCTTTCAGGTGCGCCGAAGAATCTGTATTTTTCGTCGATATCATTAATGATATTCTGAATAACGCCCTTTCTGTGACGATTCCTGTAAAGAAATCCTCCTGTCATATTAAGATGGAGTTTTCCGTCACTAAATGCGCCGGCGCCGCCCCATCCGCAGAGGGTATGGCAGGGGCTGCACTCCGTACAGCGGTATTTTGATTTGGAAACAGGACATTCCCTTTGACTGATATCTTTACCCTTCTCAAGCAAGATAACCTTTATGCCCTTCCTCTTTGAGAACTCAAGGGCTGCAAATATACCCGCCGGCCCTGCTCCAATGATTATCACATCGTATCTATCCATAACGGATGTGATTTTATCACATTAGGGCCTATATGCTAAATCATTTCTAAAAAACTACATTTATTTTAGAAAAGTAAAGATAGATGCGGAAATTAGGGCAAAAAAACTCTTTAAAGTGTGTGGCAAACTCCAAAACAAAAGTTGAGGAAGATAAAATCAATTTAC
Source organism: bacterium (assembly GCA_027069035.1). Taxonomy (GTDB): domain Bacteria; phylum Desulfobacterota; class GWC2-55-46; order S146-80; family JALXFI01; genus JALXFI01. The sequence goes on along the minus strand of JALXFI010000220.1, from coordinate 4,763 downwards.
AGGAAGATGGAAATAAAGCAAAGCCATATCAAGTTCACCAAGTATGCAATGTAATAATTAAATATAAACTTGACTCTTGGGGACACTTCCCGTATTTACTCGACAGACTACTGATTGTTAAATGGCAAAAGATGGTTTTTGAAGAAGAGATTGAGGCCATTATAGCGGACAACAGATATCGTCAACGTGATCCTGCCTTTAAAACGGCAGTGAGGCATAAAAACTCGGTGGACAAGAGAAAGACAAAAAAAAGCAGGTCTTTAATGTTGACATTAGAATATGGGTATGATAGACGTTTTAGACGTTTAATATGGCAAAGCCTCTATGTATAGAATACCCTTGTCAATAAATAAATCCATCCCCTTTTCTCCCGGTTTTATAAGAGGTGTGCACTTTTAATTCTTAAATGACAAGGGTGATTTCATGGATTGACATTTGGTAGGTATTTATGATAAAGTTTATATTGTTTATCAATTTTCACCTAATATGGAGTCAAAATCAAAATTAATGGCAGCCAGATTGCACTCAAAAACCTGTCTTAATAACAGGGATAGTAAGTCCTGTTTTATATAGGCCCGATTATCTGGAGAAGTTTCCCTTCAGATATTCGGGCCTTTTTTTGTCAAAAATCCAGAGAGAAAGGAGATGAAAACGGATGAAAAGGATATTTGGTTTACTGGTTGCCATGGTGATGGTCTTGGGGCTTGCAGCCGCTGCCCATGCCACGCTTATACTGAGGGGTCAAGGCACATCGGCATATGGCACCTACAACCTCATCTATGACGATGATCTTGACATCACGTGGTATGATTATATGAACGCTGCTAATACCTGGCCGAACCAGGTGGACTGGGCAGATGCCCTGACCGTGGATTTCGGCGGCACCATTTATGACGACTGGCGCCTGCCAGAGACAGTGGATGGCCCGTATGTCTGGGGTTGTGATGGCACTACCACTGCCGGCTATAACATAACGACCAGCGAGATGGGTTACCTCTTTTATACGGAGTTCGGGAACATGGGATACTTCGACACCAATGGCAACCCTCAGTCTGGTTGGGGCTTAACCAATACCGGTGACTTTCAGAATTTGATAGCCACCGTCTACTGGTCTGGTACGGAGTTTTCTGTCCTTCCAGACGGCGCGTGGTACTTCCACTTCGACTACGGCCTCCAGGACGTGGGCAATGGGGGCCCCAGCTACTACGCGCTCGCCGTGCGTTCCGGCGATGTCGCCGCCCCTGTGCCTGAACCTGCTACATTGCTCCTTTTGGGTTCCGGTCTGTTAGGACTTGTTGTATCGAGAAAGAAGCTAAGACAACATAGGTGATTGGATGATTAGTATGAAAAATAGTATAAAAATAGGGACAGCGACCGTTTTTATGGGTTACCGCTTGCAGGTTAAAAACCGTATGCAATATGCAGGAAGTAAAGGAGATGAACACCTGGTGGATACTCTATTGTATGGCACACAATATTGGTAAGATAAAAAGTATGGGTTGCGAGTGTCATAAAGGAATATAGAGAGGAAAAAAAGTGTTGACACTCTACAATACAATGATTCCCATTCACACCAATCTTGAAGCCGGTAGTTTACAGGTTTCAAACCCGCAAATTGTAATGCACAACACCATATATTAAATTTTTCAGCGCCAATCTGTACCCCACCCCTCTCTTTATGTGATATAATACAAAGAGTAAAAAATAATCATCTTATCTGTAAAGGAGGGCATTGTCATGACAACAAAGATGATAAGTCTTTTTTTATTCTTTTCAATGATATTTATGGGCGCCAGGTTATCGTTTTCAGCGGAAGTGCGGCAGGAAAATGCTACCTTTGCGGGCGGCTGCTTCTGGTGCATGGAGCATCCGTTTGAAGAGCTTGACGGCGTTATTGATGTTGTTTCAGGATATACAGGCGGAACCAAAGAAAATCCAACCTACGCAGAAGTGTCTTCAGGCAAGACAAATCATGCAGAGTCTGTTCAGATAACCTATGACCCGAAGAAGATAAGTTATTCAGAGCTTCTCGATGTCTTCTGGAGGCAGATAGACCCGACCGACAAGAACGGACAATTCATTGACAGGGGAAGGCAATACCGCACGGCGATATTTTACCACACTGAAGAGCAGAAAACCTTGGCAGAGAAATCAAAGGCCGAACTCGAAAGATCCGGCATCTTCGGCAAACCTATAGTAACGGAGATAACTAAAGCATCCAAATTTTATAAGGCGGAAGACTATCACCAGGATTACTACAAAACACACTCCCTGCGTTATAAGATATATAGGTTCGGTTCAGGCCGTGATCAATACCTTAAAAAAATATGGGGCAAGAAGATGGATACCAAAATAAAAAAAGATGGTGAAACAAGTTTTATCAAACCAAACAAGGAAGAGCTAAAGAGTAAGCTGACCCCGCTCCAGTACGAAGTAACACAGGGAAATGGAACCGAGGCGCCCTTTGACAATAAATACTGGGACAATAAGAAGGAGGGTATCTATGTAGATATCGTCTCAGGAGAGCCGCTCTTCAGCTCTCTGGACAAATACAGGTCAGGAACGGGCTGGCCAAGCTTTACCAAGCCGCTTGAGGCAGATAACATCATAGAAGTTGAAGCCTATAAGTTCTTTATGAAGAGGACGGAGGTAAGGAGTAAACACGGCGATTCCCACTTAGGTCATGTTTTCAGCGACGGCCCCGCGCCAACAGGCAGACGCTACTGTATAAACTCAGCAGCCCTTCGCTTTATTCCGAAAGAAGATCTTGAAGAAAAAGGGTACAGCAAGTACCTGAAACTTTTTAAATAACAAGGGACAAGCCACATATTTTTACCACTACGGGTTGGAAATTTATTTATCCTCTTCCTCTGCAATAACGCGGTAGATGTTTCCCGGAGGAGGAGAACCTCTTTTTTCGGCAGAAACCTTGACCTCTGTGTAGTGATTTTTAAGGCTTCTGTTATGGGCTACAAGGGCTTGAACCACGTCCCAGTTTATTTCATTTTCCTCGGCCAATCTTGTAATCACCTCAAGGGCTGTCCTGTTGTTATATGCAACCGGTTGATAGGGCCTTACAGATATAAGTGCATCATAAATGTCAGCAACCGCAATTATTTCTACCATCCTGTCCCTAAGTTTTTTACCAAGTGGATAGCCCGAACCGTTTCTTCTCTCGTGGTGGTCTCTGGCCACAACAGGGGTAATAATCTGTGTATCCTGAAGATAATAGACAAGAAGCGTATAACCCGCCAATGTATGATGTTCTATTACCTGCAACTCTGACATGGTAAGGGGCGTGGTTTTTTGCAAGATGTTAAGGGGGACGCATATCTTACCAAAATCGTGAGTCGGGCCGGTTGAGGCCAGTCTGATAAGCTCGCTATAATCGGATAAAATATCCTTACACAAAAGCGATGTCAAGGCGAACACCATGAGGCTGTGACGATAGGTATGAAAATCATAGAGTTTAAAGTAATCGAGCGATTGCAAAACAGGAAGGACAAGGCTAACGTTCTTTGTATAGTCCATAAGGCTGTTAACATGTTCTTTATCCGGAAAGATTGTGCTATACGGGGGCTTGCTGAGAAAACTTAAAAGGTCATCTTTTACGGAACCATATTCAAGCAGAGAATGGGTTTCATAAGAGGTGTCCTTTTGTGACAAGGCAAGGGCTTCTAAGGTATCGGTTGAAAGTACGGTGCCCTCTGGAAGCAAAAGTTTATTGTCCAGCGTATGGACAGGGTATTTAAGTGTTAAGAAGGACATAAGTGTCTCATCTTAAATTATCTCTATTAATATTCAAGAGCTCAAGAGATAAGTAAGAGAATAAGGCTTATGATTCCAGATTATTTCAACCAATCATACACTATTTATTACATTTTTCAAATAAAAATCGGGATCAGGGTTACCCATGGCTGATGCAATAAAAAAAGGACACAGAGAACCTGCAACCCTTTAAGACCATTACAATAATTACATCCTTTTTGATATTTTATATGCTTTTATCACAATTTTATCACAGTAAAATGATTATCAAATTCAAATTTAAGAGTCATGGTATTAGTACAGTAATCTTAGTTGCTTTATAAATTGTTTGCAATAATACCATCAAGCAATCCATTTATTAACATCTTTAAATTTAAATATAAAATAGCATTGTTGGTTTTAAGTTGAAAATGAGAAATAATAAACTTTTTCACTAACTACCTCTTGACATTTAAAGTCCTTAAAATCTAAATCTTTCAAATATGGATTCTCTTTTAATAAATTACTAAATGCTTCTTCAGGTGTTTTCCCTTTAGCCCATTCTAAGATTTGACAATTTTCAGACTCATTATTACTCGCGTCAGAAGTAAACCCATCTGTTTGTGTAAAAAATGTATTGTTTTATTGTTTCCATAATTTTTTATAAATACCCGATTTTACAAATTCTAACAAGCCTAAATCACGTAAATATTGAAGTTGCTGTCTGATTTTTGGTTTAATATTTTTGTTTTCGGGATGTATCACTTTCAAGTCTCTTTCAAACTTATAAACATCGTTTAAAATAAAAATATCACTATCTATTTTCAACAAACATTCAAAAACATCTTTTTTCCATGAAGAAAGATTCTTAAGGATAGCCTCTACTCCTCCATTAAATAACTCCTCAATATTTTCATCATTAAGTATCTCTGAAAATAGTTTTTTGTCACTTAATTTATGATACTCTTGAGTTTGCTCTTTCGGAACTGATTTTAAAATCTCATTTGCTTTTCTTA
>JALXFI010000219.1:7968-18253 GCA_027069035.1 bacterium | reverse complement strand
ATGCCATTCATTGTCAATGGACTTTACAATTTTTTTAAATAAAGTAGATCTGCCAAACTCACATGACTTGCATATAAAATCATCTTCACTCGGTTTGACAGCAAAAACATTTTCAACTATATCTATGGCCGTCTTGGAATTCCATACATCCTGAATGGACTTGTTTTTAAGGTTTCCGAGCACAACCTTCCTGCCCATATCTTCACAACAAAGCACCGCATCACCGTTAAAAGCCACCACCATATCCCTTATAGGTAATGTTTTTTTACAACCCTTCAGTTTATTTCCCGGATACTTAAGCCTCCATGATAGGCAATCCTCTACCAGACCGGTGCGTGAGTTGGGAAGAAATATCTTTACGGATACCCCCCTCTTCTTCCAATATCTTTTAACCTTCCTCACCTCACCAATCGGCCATTTATAAGCAATAGCCCTTATCTGTATCTTCTCTTTGGGGTAATGTTCCAATAAAAAATTTATATTCTCCAAAGTATTCTCTATATCGATGCCCATCACACCTCTGTAAACCTCGGGCGTTATGCCGTGGCAGCTTATATATATCGAGCCCTTAAAACCTGTTGATAAGAGTTTTAGGGTTTTTTCCGGGGTCAAGAGATAGGCATTCGTTTGAATAACCATGTCAAGGCCGGCGTCAAGAACATAGGATATCTTGTTAAATATGTCATGGTCTATGAAAAGCTCTCCCATATTGCAAAATATCACATGTCCTCTTATGGGAAAATTTCTTGAAATAAGGGAAAACTCATCCACGATCTTCTTAAACAGCCATTCTTCCATCATCCCCATGGAAAGTTTCTTGCTGAGACTGGCATAAGGGCATACCTTGCAGGAGGCATTGCAATATGAGTGTATATCAAGTATAAGGTTTGAAGGGTACGGCAGACGCTTCAGTCCGCCTATCTCAATGGGTTGATGGGCAAGCCTGTAAAGATTACCGGAACTTTTGCTCAAGTTGCCATCACTGCCTTCAGAATCAAGATGCGCCATCTTTTCCTTCCATCTCCCATAGTTTTATATATTTGGAAAGAGTATAGGCAGAGTAGAGGGCAGACAGGATAAGTCCCCTGTATCCGTCAAGGAATCCTTTTTTGAGTATATACATCTTTAAAAAGGTCGCATGGGGTCTTATTATGATATCGGATATATTTATGCTTCTACCTTTCTTTTTGAGCTCTCCTGCGGCAAGAGTAGAGTATCTATCCATCCTCAAAAGATAATCACTTATAGAGTTGTAAGTGTAATGCTCTATGGGCTTCTTCAAATAACCCGCTCTCCCGTCAAGCTCTACCGTCTCATGGACATCCCTCTCCACAAAACGGCCTTTCCCTTTTTTAAAAAGCCTTAAATTATAGTCCGGATACCACCCACCATGCTTTATCCATTTGCCAAGGAAAAAGCTCTTTCTCGGCATATAAAATCCGTCAAGTTCCGTCCCTTTTTCAAAAAGCCCTTCTATCTCTTGTTTAAGCCCCTTTGTGACCCTTTCATCGGCATCTATATTTAGTATCCAAGGATTGGCTGCCTTATCCGCGGCCAAATTCTTCTGTCTGCCATAACCTCTCCACGCTTCCGTAAAGAGCCTGTCCGTATATTCCCTGCATATATCGAGTGTACTGTCCGAGCTTCCGGAATCAACAACCACCAATTCATCCGCCCATCTTACACTCTCAAGACAGCCCCTTATATTCTTCTCTTCATTAAATGTAATAACGGTGACTGAAAGCTTATCCATCAATAAATAATAAAGCCTTAATGCTTTAAATATCAAAATATCGTTAGAATTTTACACGGCCAATTCTTCGGAAAGATAATCCTTAAGGGCTTCGTCCCAGTTTCTTAAGGGGATTAGGTCTTCCAGACTTAAAAGCATATTATCAAGGACGGAAAAGGCAGGTCTTGGGGCGGGTCTTCCGAGTTCCCATGATTTAATCGGTATGATCTTTTTGTTTATACCGGACAGTTCAAGGATTTTTGCGGCAAAATCACACCAAGAACAATGTCCGGAATTGGTGATGTTGTAAAGGCCAAAGAATCCATTTTCCGTTAATCCCAGTATCTTTTCTGAAAGGTCTTTTGTGTATGTCGGAGTTCCCACCTGATCATCCACTATCTTTAAGGGTTCATCTTCACTGCTTTTAGTTGCAAGGCGCAAGACCGTCTTAACAAAATTCTTCCCGTTTCTGCCAAAGAGCCACGAAGTCCTTACGATATAATACCGTCTAAGAAGCCCCATCACAAACCTCTCGCCCATAAGCTTCGAGGCGCCATAGACACTAAGCGGGTTAACACCGTCTATCTCCGTATATGGACGCCCCTTCCTCCCGTCAAAGACATAATCCGTGCTTATATAGAGCATGGCGGAGTCAATCTCTTCACATGCCGCCGCAACGTTTCTTGTGCCAAGTGCATTTACCCTGTAAGCCTTTTCAGTTTCCTTTTCGCATCCATCGACATCCGTAAAGGCGGCGCAATGAAGGACGATATCTGGTTTTATTGTGTTTACTGTCTCTGATGTCTCTTCACGGCTTGTCACATCAAGTTCTTCATGACTTAACCCAACAACATCATGATTTTTGCCGAACACCTTAACAATGTCGCTGCCAAGCATTCCGGTACCGCCTGTTACAAGCACCTTCATCAATTATCCCCCTCTAACCACATCTTGAGGCCATGTATAAGGCACTTCGGCGCTATTCCATGCTAATCTGAACTCATCCGGATTATCATAATTATATTGTATGGTAGGGATATTTATTATACGAGCCTCTTCACATTCAAATGCTGTAAAACCGTGAAGGACAAGAGACGGAATTTTTAAGAGTATATTGCCGCTATCAGGATTTTTTAAAACTATATCTCCGTTTGAACCTGTCTTATCTTCATCCTTTGCAGGCGCCTTTAAAATAAACTCCTGAACCCTGCCGTGAGTAGGTGAATTGCTTCTCCAGTCGCAGAGTACGACCAGGGCGCTTCCGGATACACACACAAAATGATCGACCTGCTCCCTGTGATAGTGCCATGCCTTTGCCACACCCTTTATGCAGCCTGTCATATAGACCTGTCCGAATTTTTCAAATAGTTTATCATCACACCTTAGCATCTCCATGAGAAATCCTCGGTCATCGGGTATGACTTTAAGTTGTTTTATACTAACGCCATGGATCATAAATAAGCCTCCCTACTTCTCGGAATTAGATCATCCCTCGCTAAGAGGAATGGCCTCGTCTATCAACATGACCGGAATATCATCTTTTATAGGATACCTGAGCTTGCAGTTGTTACAGATAAAACCATCCTCCTCTTCTGTAAGTTTCAGATCTCCCTTGCACTTGGGACACGCAAGGATGTCAATAAGCTCTTTATTTATTCCCATGCTCAATACCTCCTCTTCTTTATAAAAAATTTATAAAAAATCAATTAATAACCGCCCTGTCAGACAACCCGATCCGCCCTTTTTTTCTTAATAAATCGGTATAAACACCGATAATCCTATCCATCATTACATCCGTTGAATACTTTTTTTCAACACATTTTCTCGCATTAATAACCATCCGGTGCACCTTCTCAGGGGTGTTTAAAACAAAAATAACGGCTTTTGCCAGAGCATCCACATCCTTTGGAGGGGTAAGCAGACCTGTTGACATATTTCTTACCGCCTCACCTATCCCTCCTGCATCGGACGCTACAACAGGCGTCTCCATGGCCATAGCCTGCAGAAGCGACTGAGGCACGCCTTCATATGCAAATGAAGGCAGGACAAACACATCGGTAATCCTCAGGATATCACATACATCATCCCTGTGACCGGTCATAATAACCGAAGAGCCGATACCCAAATCCTTAATTTTAGCTGCTATATTAAAACGCTGAGGCCCCTCTCCAACGATCAGGAACTTTGCATCAGGCCGAACTTTCAGTATCTTAACCGCCGCGTCAAGAAAGTAAGAATGCCCTTTCCAACTCCTTAAGACCGCTATCATCGATGTAACAGGAGATTCCATGTTTATACCAAGCTCTCTTTTAAGCCTCTCCTCGTCGCTAAAATGCTTATCCAAAGAAAATTTTTGAAGCTCAACGCCTGTCGGAATAGAAAAGACCCTTTCATCCGGAATCCGCCTGTTTGAGACAAGCATCTCCTTTATCCTTTTGGCCGTGGTTATTATAGCATCAGGCACATCGTATATAAAGTTTAAAAAACTCCCGGAGACAGGCACGGAAAGATGGCGTGTCCTGACAAGCACAGGCACCCCTGCCATCTTTGATGCAAACATGCCTGCCCAACTGTCCGCCGAACTATGGGTATTAACGATTTCTATCCCCTTTTCTTTAAAAACCCTGTAAAGCCTCCAAATAGCTGCAAGATCAAAGGCACCTTTGATTCCTGCCTCTACCACCTCAACTCCGCAAGCCTTTGCCCTTAAAGCAAGAGGCGAAGCCGGCTGACAGGCAACAATCACCTCATGTCCTCTTTCCAAAAGCAGCCTTGCCTCAAGCAGCACCCTTATCTCCTGTCCGCCCCACCCTTGAGACCACTCTGTATGAATGATTCTTAGCGGTCTTATAAATGTGTTCTTATCTCTACCCTTTGGAAAATCATCTGAACCAGGTATGCCTCCATTTCTATGTATTGCGCTTTTCATAATCCACCCTGCCCATCCTAACATATTCCACCCCACCCCACATGCCTACAAGAAGAACTATGGAAAACCATAAGATTGAAAGGCTCAGAGCACTCGCAGAGGGTGTGCCTATGATAGAAAAAAGGTATACAAAGGCGCCCTCCCTTATGCCAAGTCCCGCAAGAGAAAACGGCACCATCGATACCGCCATGGCCACAGGGACGAATATAAAAAAGTAAAAAAGAGGGACATTAAGGGACAATGCCCTGGAAAGGACAAAGAATACGTATATACTTATCATCTGCATAATCAAGGAGAGAAAAAAGATCTTTGCCATTACCTTTGGATATCCTCTGTATTCAATAAGCGCATTCGTAAAGGACTCCACCTTTTTTTTCAATCCTTTTAATGTAAGCATATCCAAAACAGATAGCAACAAGTCATGAAGCCTTTTATTCCATATAAAGAAACCGCTCAAGAGAAAACCTATGATAAATATTAACGCAATCCATATAATGGGCGTGCCGTTTATAATAGGGTAAGCAAAGATTGAAGCTATAAACAGAAGCGTGGTCATGGCCGCAACTCCAGAGTATCTTTCAAGGAACACAGAGGCAACGGACGCCCCGCCGCTTCCTGAATCCTTAAAAAGATAGTAACATCTTACTAAATCTCCTCCAAGCGCTGTAGGCATAAAATTATTAAAAAACATACCTATAAGATACAAAGACAGAAGTCTCCAGTATGAGAGTTTAAATTTATCCGAAAAAAGGAGTGTAGACCAACGATAGGTAGAGATGGCAAGGGTAAGGAGATATAAAATAAACGCATAAAATATAAATAAAGGGTTTGCGCTTAAAATAATCCGCTTTAAATGGACAATATCCGTTTTATAAAAGAGCAGTGTAAGAAGCCCAATGCTTATAAGTAATTTTAATATTACATGGTAAATCTTTTTTTCATCTGCCATTATGACGGAAAACCTTTCTTATAATGTAAATGGGCTTGTCCTGGGACTCATGATATATCCTTACAAGTATCTCGCCTAAAAGACCCATGGCAATAAACTGGACGCCAAGTATTATAAGGAGCACGCCAAGAAGAAGCAGTGGCCGTCCGCCGATATCGTATCCTAAAAAAAGCTTTTCTGCGGTAAGATATGCGGAAAGCATAAGTCCCGCCCCACCCAGAATTAACCCCATGAGACCGAAGGCATGAAGCGGTCTTGTGGAAAAGCTCTGAAAAAACCGGACTGTTATAAGGTCTAAAACAACCCTTACAGTCCTTGAGATTCCGTACTTTGAGCTTCCGAATCTTCTGGGGTGGTGCCTTGTATCGATCTCTCCAACCTTTGCGCCCGACCATTTGGCCACGGCAGGTATAAACCTGTGCATCTCACCGTAAAGCCTTATATTTTGGATGATATCCTTCCTGTAGGCCTTGAGCGTGCATCCATAGTCATGGAGTCTTAGACCGGTAACCTTTGATATCAGCCAATTTGCAATGATTGAAGGCAGCCTTCTTGTAAGGAAAGGGTCTTTTCTATCTCTTCTCCACCCGCTTACAACATCATAGTCTTTCATCTTATCTATCAACCCGGGTATATCCTCAGGGTCGTTTTGCAGATCTCCGTCCATTGTAACAATAATATCTCCTGCGGCATAGTCAAAACCGGCCACAAGGGCGGCGGTCTGTCCAAAATTCTTCCTAAGGCTCAGAACCACCACGCTTTTATCCTTTTTCTGTAAATCCTCAAGGTATTTAAGCGTTGCATCGTCGCTTCCGTCATCTACAAAGATAATCTCATACTCCCTCTTATCTCTATTGATCACATCCTTAAGAGATGCATAAAGCGGCATCACGTTCTTCTCTTCATTATAAAGAGGTATAACGATGGATATAAAGGGAAAACCTTTCCTGTCTGAACTCAATATCCTTCCTCCTTAACAGGCATCCCGCCTTTAAACCCATAACACCTGTATATAAAAAATTCCCGCACAACAATTCCGTTACGCACTATCTTTACTGAATACGGTTCGTCGCAGCCTTTATTAAAGAATCCGGCCGCAGATGAGGCGCCTTTGTCCCATCTGACATATAAGGCATCCCACCCAATATGTCTTTCAATCCCACCCCAGATGTCATATTGGTTCATCCTTCTGCCAAGATTTATATTATAAACTTGCGGATTTCCGGGGATATAAAAGGCCAGTTCGCTTGTTATCTGGTACCGATCACTTATGATAAATGTCCTGTCTCCTGCAATGTTATATATTCTTCCTGCCTCTTTACCTAATTCATCCCAGCCGGTAAGCCTTGTGGTTGGATCTTTTTTAGGCGGAAGATTTATTCCCATATATCTTATCATACCCGGATAATGTGCGACAAGTGTCATAAGAAGAGCGGTAAATATCGTTAATAAAAAAATCCATTTAAATTTTCTCCCCTTTTCCCAAATACCACTCTTGCAGTATCTGTCCGCAAAGACTCCCACCATAAGCGGAAAGGCGGTAATATACACCTGCGCCGCCCAGTTTGCCTCAACCTTTCCCTGAAGACTCTTTAACAAAAAAAAGAGAAGAATAGGAGCGGATGTCATAAAGAGAAAGAGAAACTCTCTCTTACCCTTTAGACAATACCTGACGGCGCTTACCATACCAAAGAGTATCCCCAGAAAAATGAAAGGTGACAGGACACCCGCCTGTGAGCCGATAAATTCAAAAAAATCTTTAAATCCAATCCTGAACCCATCATCGATATGCGCCTGACCCATCACATGCCTCATTCCCACCCAATCATGCCCATAATTCCATAAAAGGATCGGGATGGTAAATAAAAGGCTTAGAAAGAGCGCCTTATACGGCCCGCTCCTTTTAAGCAAATATCTGTCATCCCTTGAAAAAACAAGGTATAAAAGCAGTGAAGGATATAACAGCGCCATAGTGTATTTACTAAGTATTCCAAGTCCCATTGAGATACCTGCCCATATCCATGCGCTGTTTTTATTATAAAATATCGCCTTATAGATGAGATATACGGATGCGGCCCAGAAAAGGAGAAACGGGGGATCCGTTGTCATAAGTACCGAGCCTGCTGAAAAGAGCGGGGTAATACCGGCAAGAAATACCGCTGTAAAGGCAAGGCCTTCACTTTTAAGGATGTCTCTGTAGAAATCATACAATACGAGCATCAAGACCATCGAGATAATTACAGCGCCGATCCGCACCCCGATTTCGGTATTCCCCCCAAATATCCTCAAAAATGCGATTAAATATGCGATTACAGGTCCTTTGCTGTAGTAACTGATATCAAGTCGCCTTGACCAGTCCCAGTACTGGGCCTCATCCGGGGAGAGGTCAAGCGGCCCGTAGGAAATATAGAGCCAGTGTATAATAAATGAAGAGACTATAAAGAGCCCCAGGAATCCCATATATCTGTTAGCATCCCTTTTGATTTTAGATATCTGCATACACAAAAAATTCCTTTTTTACCCTTTTCCTGAACGAAAAGAATTTACAGGCATAAAAAATGGAAAAGACCTTATCATAGAAATGAAACCAAAGGCAAGAAATAAGCCGATCACAGCTCCAACAATGACATCTAATGGGTAGTGAACCCCGACATATACCCTTGAGTAAGAAACAAGCAGCGCCAAGAGGATAAATAAAGGGGCTGACCTCTTAAAAAAATATGATAATGCAACCGATATGAACGTTATATTTACCGCATGAGAAGACGGCATGGAAAAAGATGAGGTGCAACCTACCAGGAGTCTTATCTGTTCATAGACATTGCACGGCCTTGCCCTTTGAAAAATATCTTTTAATAACTGAGAACCTTTATCGCTTATAACAAGTCCTATCAGAAGAAGGCACAAAAAAAACGCCTTCCTCCCCTTATCTTTATTGCCATAAAAGACATAAAATACCGCAAGTATCCCTACCGGAATTATAAATTTTTTTATATCCGTTATCCACGGCATAAACCGGTCAAGCACGGGATGCGTCAGTTTCAGGTTTATCAAAAAAAAGAGTTTTTCATCAAAAACGCTTATTATCTCCAATACATCATCCTCATAATAGGTTACAAAAAAAACTACTTCTTCGATGCCGAATAAAACCCGTCCTTTTCCAAAAGCGCTTTGCCTGCTTCTTTAACCACATCTTCGACACTTATAGATAACATACACTCCCTATTCTTATCACATTTTTTAAGGAAACATGGTGAACAAGGGGTGTTATCCCTAATGACAACATGCCCGTTTCCAAAAGGACCTGTTCTCTGAGGAGAGGTCGGACCAAAGAGTGCAATAACCCTTGTTCCCATAGCGGCGCACAGGTGCATAGGCGCAGAATCGGGCGTTATGATAAGGGATGAAATATCCATCAAACAGGCAAGTTCCGTTAGATTTGTCTGACCTGTCAGATCAAAGACGCCTTTTATACCTGAAATGGTAATATCCTTCATATACAAAGATGCATCCTTTCCGCCGACAAATATAACCTTACATCCATATCTTTTAACAATCTCTTGCGAAACCCTTACAAACCTTTCCTTAACCCAGAGTTTCGTCTCCCAGCGGGCATGGGGACTTATAAGGACGATCCTGTCGCTCTTTAAAATCCCCTTAGAATGAAGCAGCTTATCCACCCCATCCCTGTCCTTATTCGCAACAGGAACTAAAAAGTCTATATCCGTACTGCACCTAAGATATTCAGGTATCTTCATATATCTTTCAACCGCATGCATATCAGGGTTGTACGGCGGAAGTTTCTCGTTCAGGAAGAGATAACTAAGCTCTCTTGTCCTGTCGAATCCTATCCTTCTTTTGCCTCCGGTGAGGAACGCAAGTACCCCACTCTTTAAAAGGCCCTGAAAGTCGATTACAATATCATATCTTCTCTTTCTAAGAGAGCCAATAAGCCCTGCCAACTCTTTCAATATGTTTATATTAAAAAGGTTTGACCTTAAAACCTCCTTGTTAAATATAAAGACCCTGTCGATATAGGGATGACACTCAAGAAGACCCTTTGAAGGAGGCTCCGCAAGCCAGTCTATCTTGGCATCCGGCAATCCCGTCTTTAAAGCCTTTAGGGCAGGAAGAGTGTGTATAATATCACCAATGGACGAGAGTTTTATAATAAGTATCTTCAAATCAAAAAACATCCAATGTTTTACAATAAGAACAATTCGGACGCGGATAAATACAGATATTGAGGGTTGCAAACTAATCCAAAGTCTATTTACTTTTTCTTAAAAAACGGTTATCTGTTTTTTCCGTGTAAATCTGTGTCCCCTAAAAAATAATTCGGTCTTTTTCAGTGCCCTGATCCTCAGTGGGTGTTTTTATAGTTTAAGTTTTTTTAAAATTTATTGATTTCAGTGTTTTTTGTGGTTAAAGTTTTTAGTTTTTTTGTGTCTCCGGTTACAACTTCCCGGTGGTTGTCATACATCTTCAACTATCCACTTTGCGGCTGCCAACAGATCTTCGGCTATAAAATCAGGTCCGAATGTTTTATTTTTAAGTTCTCCAAAGGTCTCCCTGCCGTAGCCGGTAAGAACAAGAACCCCTTTTGAGCCGCTCTTGCGCGCCATCTCAATCTCGTAAAATATGTCGCCAACTACATACGACCGCATCCACTCAA
>JALXFI010000219.1:0-7958 GCA_027069035.1 bacterium | reverse complement strand
GTTCGGATCAAGGCCGATATCCTTAACTGCCTTATCAATAAGCCCTGTCATAGGTTTTCTGCAAGAGCACCCACTGCCGGGCATATGAGGACAATAGTAAATTCCGTCAAGCCCTGCCCCTTTTTTTTCCATAAGCGCCATAAGTTTTCGGTGTATCTTTGTTAACACATCCGACTGGATAATACCTCTTGCTATACCCGACTGGTTGGTTATTACAACCACTTTAAAACCGTTGCTCTTTAAAAGACGCACGGCATCTACTACCCCGTCTATAAGCACAAGTCCGTTGGGATCATTGAGATAACCAGTATCATCATTTATCGTTCCATCCCTGTCAAGAAATACAACCTTTGAAACTTCAGCCACTATTCCACCGCGTATTTTATCCGACAAAACTACAACCCTTCTTTAATAACCGTTTTATCTTCATATAGTAGCTGCAAAGACATCTGAAAAACATCTTCCACACCGATAGCCTCCATACACCGTTTATCGGTCGGACAATTCCTCTTAAAACAAGGCGCACAGTCCACTTCTCTTTTTATAGTATGGGCATCCTCTCCCACAGGGCCTGTAATTTCAGGATCTGTAGAGCCGAAGACGGCAAGTGTGGGCACACCAAGCGCAGAGGCCACATGCATCGGGCCTGTATCATTTGTAACAAAGAGCCTGCATCTGCTCATAAGCGCCATAGACTCTCTGAGTGAAATCCTTCCCATCATATTCAGAATAGAAGACGAATTTATATGCACAGCTATATCCTCTCCTATCTGATGTTCCTGTTTGCTTCCAAATATGATTATACCTGCCTCAACCTCTGATATGAGCTTTTTCGCAAGCCGAGAGAATTTATCAGCGCCCCACATCTTTGCATCTCCGTAAGCCGCCCCGGGGTTAATACCTATAACAGGCGCCGAGAGGCCTTTTAAATATCTTTCGGCCTTTGTCACCTCCTCTTCTTTAAGATATATCCTTGGCACTTGAAACCTTTTAAAATTTACAATACCAAGCGGGGCAAGCAGGTTCATATAATAGTATATATGGTGCTCTTTTCTTTCTTTTTCATAAAAAGGCCTTAGCCCTTTTGAAAGAAGCATCCCTCTTCCATCCCGCCTGTATCCAAGTCTTAAAGGGATGCCGGCAAACATTGCGATAAGGGCTGCGCGAAAGGCATTCTGAAAGAGAACTGCCAGATCAAATCTTTTTCTTTTCAACTCTTTTATAAGGCGAAAGAATCCCTTTATACCCCTGTGTATATCCTTGTCATCATAAAGCATGACCCTTGTAAGGAATGGGCTTCCATAAAACACATCAGCAACCCACGGCCTTGCGAGAATGATAATTTCAGCATCTTTATAATACTCTCTCAACGCCTTAAGGGCAGGCAATGAAAGAACGCAGTCCCCTATCCAGTTAGGCGCTCTTACAAGTATCTTTTTTATATCTTTCATTAAGACCTACTGCTTGAAACAGTCACCGCAGTTCACTCTACATCCTTTCTTTCAATGATTTCAGTGGTTAGTTAATACTTTTAAGAATAAACCGCTTTGCTCCATTTTGTCAAGAGTGTAGACCTGACCCCTTAGGTCTTGTCTTCCATCTCTGATGGAGCCAGAACCATTGTTCAGGATATCTTCTTACATATTCTTCTATCTTCTCTGTAAATATCTGTGTATTTACAAGAATATCTTTATCCTTGTTGCCCGTATCAACTATACTTACAGCCTCCATAACCTCTATCTCATGACAAAGGTCATCCTTTCTTCTAATAAATATAGGGACAATCTGAGCGCCTGAAGCCATAGCCATAAGGGCAAGCCCCTTGTTTGTACATGCCTTTCTTCCCATAAAATCCACAAACACACCCTCCCGCCATGTGACATTCTGATCTAAAAGTATGGCTACTATACCGCCTCTTCCAAGAATCCTTAAAAGCTTTCTCATAGCCTTCTTTTTACCGATAACCTTGTTGCCGCTTTTCATACGCCGTTTTCTTAAAAATTTATCAAAAACAGGACTGTCCCCATCTCTAACTACAACATAACCATTGTATCCCTTCAGACCCATGGCATGAGAAAGAAGTTCCCAGTTGCCGCAGTGGCCGGTAAGGAGTAATATCCCTTTTCCTTTCCTTTTTGCCTGTTCAATGTAATTAAGATTTTTATAATCAACAAAACCGTCGATATTTTTTGAAGTAAATCTTGGCAGTCTCGCAAACTCCATCATGTTCATGCCAAAGTTTTCATATACCTTCTTCACTATGGTGCAAACCTCTTTATCAGTCTTTTCCTTAAAAGATTCTTTTAAATTTCTAAAGGCAATATTTCTGTGTTTCTTATCAATGCCATAGGCTATCCTTCCAAGAAACCTCCCTAAGGCAAGAGCAGGCTTCCATGGCAGCAGGGCAAAAAGATAAATAATCTTTTCAAGGAAAAAAACTCGCAGCATCATAGAGGCATCAACTCAATTTTTATCAAAACAGGTCCATATACCGTGTATATCCAATACTTACAGACCAATCCTCGGACTCGTCATTTAACCCAACCCCAACGCTGCAATAGATTATAGAATCCTTTATCCCCTTCCACCTTATTCCCGTACGCACTACGTTTCTGTTGTTATTTTCCATTGAACCCAACCGGCCGTTCAGTTCACCAATAAGCTCAAGATCAGAAAAAGGCAGAACAAAGGCAAGGCCGTAAATAAGGATATCATCCTGGCCTCCGTTAAACTGCGGATCGCCCAGAAGAGCTACACCAAGATTGATATCAACCATTAGAGGTGTGAACTCTTTGCTTGCAAGAAATGAGGCAAAAAAATCGGTTTCATCGGTGCCTAACCTGTCTTGTTTATTGGCATTGGGCAGTTTCACTCCAAAACGCAGGCCAAACTCCGTATCGCCTTCAGCAGACCTGTATATACCCACCTTTGTCGCAAGCCTCAAATCTCCTGAGCCGGTCTTGTTTACTCCGCCATCTTCATCAAGATGGATCAGATCGTATCGCGCTTCAAGTTCTATCCTCTCCCCTACTCCCAAATTCACCCCCAAAAGAAATCTCGTAATATCCCTGTCTCTGTTGATTGTATCAAATGGAAGGATATTCCCGGACTGAAATTCAGAGGAAACATCCAACTGGAAACGACCGTTGCCAATAGGCCATGCCTCTTCCGTCTCAAGAGGATAGAGGCTCATTGCCCATAACGGTGAAGTCCCATAAAAAAATATCCCTAATATTATGACACACAGAGCAACCGGTTTTTTGGCTTTTTTAAAAGTCAATCAAAGTCCCCTTTTTATTGGAAAACGGCCTTTAAACACTCATCGAACTCATTAGCATCTTTAATATAAACATCTATCTCAAGCATATAGAACTTATCATATAGCTTGCCATAAAACCCTTTAAATCCCCTTAATTTCACTCCGTCTTTTTCCGTTGTAATTATAAAATCACTGTCTATGCCTCTGTTAAATATATCATGTATATCCTTATCTCTGTAGATAAAGTGATCGGGATAAGATATGATTCCCTCTATAACCACTCCCAATCCTTTAAGGGTATTTATAAAAGAGTCCGGATTTGCTATGCCCGACACCGCAAGAACCTTTCGACCCTTTATGGAGCCAAGCCCTATCCCCTTGCCATTCTTAAGCCCTATAAACCTTACGGGATTATATTTAAAAGTAAAGATTTTTTTATTATTAGCGCCTAATCTTTCTTTTAGATATGCCATTTTGATAGATTCTTCATCATCTTTTATTAGCAAAAGATGAGCCCTTTCTACAGAACTTAAAGGTTCCCTAAGTTTGCCTAATGGCAGAACATAAGGATGTAAGAATATATCAGGGGTCAGAGCAACTACATCGATATCTCTTCTTAATCTTATATGCTGGAAACCATCGTCAAGCACAACCACATCGGTGTTGAAATGGACTTGCGCATACAAGGTAAGGAGATAACGGTCTTTACCGGTGATAACGGGCACGCCTTTAAGTTTGGAGGCAATAAGAAAAGGTTCATCTCCCGCCTCTGCAGGGCTTAAAAATATTTCTTTCCCATTGGATACAAGATTTATCCGCTTTTTTTTACTTCCCTTATAACCCCTGCTAAGAACCGTCACCCGATATCCCATATCTGAAAGTATTTTTGAAATATATATCGCCAGAGGGGTCTTTCCCGAACCTCCCACACTTATATTGCCTATCGATACCACCCTTACAGGGGATGAATAAGACGGAAGGGCGCCCCTCCTATAGAGAGATGTCCTTTGCTTAACCCAGAAACCATATACAAGAGAAAGGGGATAAAAAAACGGATATAAAAACCGTCCGGCACGCCCTTGCTTATGCCATAACTTATCTAAGATTCCCATACAAATTTAATGTCATACCTTTATATTTTCTTATATCTAATCAATTTTTAAGATATCTTAAGAAAATTATCAATCAATTCCATGTTCTTCTTTAACGCACCCTTATTCCTTTTTACCACAGCATATGCGGCCTCACCCATTTTCTTTATAAGCTCACCATCGGATAAGAGTTTATCAAGTTTAAAAAAAAGTTCTTCTCCATCTTTTACCTTTATGGCTCCGCCCCCATCTTCAAGACTCTCTGCAACAGAGATAAAATTACTTACAAAATGACCGAAAAGGACAGGCCTCCTGTGGAATGCCGGCTCGATCATATTGTGCCCGCCCGTATCAACAAGGCTTCCCCCAACAAACGCCACCGTACCAATAGAGTATATGGCGCCAAGCTCCCCTATGGTATCCAGGATCAAGACACCGCTTTCTTCTTTAAAACCCCTGTCAATACTTCTCTTTGCAAATTTTAAGCCTGATTTTGCGACAATATTTTCAACCTCCGCAAACCTTTCAGGATGTCTCGGAGCGATTATAAGTTTAAGCAGAGGGTGTTTCCCCTTAAGTCTACAAAAGACATCCAATAAAATCTTCTCCTCGCCTGCATGTGTGCTTCCGGCCACAATGACCTTGCAGGGAGCCTCTATGCCCAGTTCATCCCTTAAACTGCTCAGTTGATCCGTTTTAAATTCATGTCCGTTCAGATGGTACTTTATATTTCCGGTAACATAGACATTTTCTCTGTATGCCCCAACAGAGATGATCCTCTGCGCATCCGTATCCGTCTGCATGGAAAAAAAGCTGAAACAATCTATAACCTTTTTGAAGAAAAACCTGAAAAACTTATACCTTTTAAAAGAACTCGAAGAAAGCCTTCCGTTAACCATAAAGATTGGGATACACTCCTCTTTAAGCGCCCTTACAAGGTTCGGCCATATCTCTGTCTCCACCACACCGAAAAAGACAGGTCTTACTTCCCTAACAACCCTTTTAACAACCCAGGGAAGATCAACCGGAAGGTAGATAAGTAAATCGGCAAACGGGATATTCTTTCTTGCCGTAGCCCTCCCTGTTGGCGTTATTGTAGAGATAAGAATTTTATGGTCAGGATAAGACCTTTTAACCTCTTTAACAAGGGGGGCAAGCGCATTTACCTCTCCAACGGAAACGGCATGGAACCATAACGTCCGGCCTATCCCATTATTACGTAATATTTTGTTCTCTATATAGCCCAACCTTTCAAAGAACCCCTCCCTATAAGACCTGACCGTAATCAATCTTAAAAGATAATATAAGAGGACAAATGGGCTTGCAAGTAGGAGCAAGGCATCATAGAGAAGATATAATATCTTTATTCTCACTGCTTATAATCTGCTGTTTTTGAATGTGAATGCCTCTCAAAGAATTGCATATCGTACAGTTTGGCATATTCGCCTTTACGTTTTACAAGCTCCTCGTGTTTTCCCGATTCCACTATTCTGCCATATGAAAGCACAAGTATGCGATCTGCTTCCCTGACGGTGGAAAGCCTGTGGGCTATAACAAATGTCGTCCTTCCGTGCATAAGCCTTATAAGCGCCTTCTGAACCTCACGTTCAGATTCCGAGTCAAGGGACGATGTCGCCTCATCAAGTATTAGTATGGGAGAGTTCTTCAAAAGCGCCCTTGCTATAGATATCCTCTGCCGCTCACCGCCGGAGAGCCTTCCTCCCTGCTCTCCTATAACGGTATCATAACCTTCCGGCAGCGCCATAATAAAATCATGCGCATTTGCAGCCTTTGACGCCCTTATTATATCTTCATCATCTTTTTCTATATCACCATAGGCGATATTGTTTCTTACGGTATCATTAAAGAGTATCGTCCGCTGGGATACAATACTTATAAGGGATCTGAGCGACTTAAGTTCAAACTCTCTTATATCCATTCCATCTATAAGTATCCGTCCATCGGATACGTCATAAAAACGCGGGATAAGGTCTGCAAGCGTTGACTTACCGGCCCCGCTCATGCCTACAATAGCGATAATCTCGCCTTTTTTTACACTGAAATCAATATCCTTAAGAACCATATCATCTTCATAGTTGAAATAAACATGGGAAAACTCTATTTTCTTATCGAAACCCGACAACACCTCTTTCCCGCCTTTCTCCTTCATAGATTCTGAAGAGTCTATAAGGTCAAATATCCTCTTTGCAGCCGCAAGACCGCGCTGTATCGTATTATTCACATTGCTCAACCTTCTCAAAGGTTGATAAAGCATAAAGATTGCGGCAAAAAAGGATACAAACTCTTCAGGGGTAAGTGTGCCGGCCTCTATCCTGTATGTTGAATACCAGATAGTTATCCCAAGACCGGAAATGCCAAGAAATTCCATAACCGGCGGAGATACCGACCTTACGACAACCCCCTTCATGGTTATTTTGAAAAGTCTCCAGTTCTCCTCTGAAAATCTCTTTTTTTCATACTCTTCCATATTGAACGCCTTTACTATCTTTACACCTGCAAAGGCCTCATGCAATATGGTAGTTATACTGCCAACAGAAGTTTGGCCTTTGGCGCTTACCCGTCTCATCCTTTGACCGAATTTGACTATAGGCAGCACCGCAACAGGAAGGACTACAAATGCAACAATGGCAAGTTTCCAGTCCAACGCAACGGCAACGCCGGCAAGCACTATTATGGAAAACGAATCCCTCATAAGCGATGCAAGGGCATCTGTCACCGTTGTCTGAAGCAGGTTTACATCGTTTGTCACCCTTGAGATAAGCATCCCTGTGGGATTTTTTGAATAAAACGCAAGAGAGAGCGATTGAAGAAAGTTATAAAGTTCCCTGCGCATATCCGTAACTATCCTCTGCCCCACATACCCCATCAGGTAAGACTGACCAATAAAGGATATCCCCTTCAGGAAAGCAGTAATAATAATAACCACCGGTATGATGACTATAAGATCGGTTCTATCTATATTGTTCAATACGTTTAAAGGTATTATCTCTAAGACCCCGTCACCCTGATTGGTAAAGAGATACTTCATTACAGGGCCGATAAGGTATGCAAGGGCTCCTGTGGTAAGTGAAAGGAGGATCATACAAAAAACCGCAAGCAGAAGGTGTTTCCAGTAAGTAATAAGATTTTTGGAAAGTCTTAAATAAAGAGCGAGCATAAACTATTTTGCTTCCTTTCTTAAAGAGGCTTTATCAAGTCTTATCAGGATACGGTGACAACCCGTTTGTTTATAAAATCACATATACTTTTCGCAATCCTTTCAGATGTGCCCTTATCCCCCATCGCCTCTCTGACCCTTGAAAAATCCCTTAATATCCTTTTTCTCTCCGCCTCATCAAAAAGCCTCATCACCCCGTCCGCTATCTTTTCAGGCGTTACATCCTCCTGAATATACTCTTCAACAACACCCTTGCCCGCAACAATGTTGACCATAGAAATATTCTTTAGCTTTATAAGCCTTTTGCCTATCCGGTAGGTCAATGGAGACACCTTATATACAACCACCATAGGCGCATCGGTTAACGCCGCCTGAAGTGTCGCAGTTCCCGAAGCCACAACCGCCCCATCTGATGCCTTAAGAACCTCGT
>JALXFI010000218.1 GCA_027069035.1 bacterium | reverse complement strand
AGATCAAGACGCCAGGGGCCAATGATTTTACCGTCTGACACTTGTATGGCTGGTAATTCCTCACCATTCCAGATACCGCGTGCGTACAGACGCTCCGGGTCTTCGGGTTCGATCTCCTTATCCATCTCAATAAAGCTGCCTTCATCAAGGATAAGAGAGAGTCTCTGCGCAGGCTCGATCCTGAAGTGAAAATTACACCTCAGGCACACCCCTAAGTTTCTTTCAATCTCCTTTTGATAGAGTATCTCTCCACAACTATCACATTTGATCCAGAGACCTTCAGGCACATTTACCTTCTTATCTTCAGACCTTCTAAACCATGCCATAATAAACTAAAATATTAATTCCTCTCCATCGCTGAGTATATGTATCATGGGATTGTTAAGCGCTTTGACCTCTGAAACGATCTCGTCAAGATATTGAGGTTTAATGTGGGATATGTAGACAGGAATATCTTTTCTATCGAGTTTTTTAAGTTCTAAAGCAAGCCCTTTGGGGGTAAGGTGCCCTGTAATACTTGTAAGATTCTCCATGCCGGATGGAAACGAAGTCTCTATAAATACACCCTTCAATCTATCGATCTTATTTGACAATCTCCATATATCATCCGTATGTCCAGTGTCGCCTGTATAAACTATTCCTACATCTCCATCCTCAACGATATAGCCGACCGCCTCCACACTGTGATTTACCTTAACCGGTGTTGCTTTTAGCCCACCTATGGGAAACGGTTCATTTTCACTAATAGGGACAAATTTTAAAAGCGGACTATCATAGTTGGGCAACGCCGCAAAATCAGGCCATATAGTCTTATTGAAAAAATGTTCCCTCAAGCCGTCAAGCACCTTTTTAACACTCAATACGCTTATAGGCTCATTTACCCTCCCGATCAGGTTGTCGGCAAGAAAGAAGAGGTCTTTGACATGGTCAAGATGAAGGTGGGTTATAAGGATATTCTTTATCTTTGCCTGTTCTTCTATATCAAGAACAGAGGTGACCGTGCCGGCATCAAGAAGTGTATCATCATTTATCAGGAATGATGTGGCATTGTGTCCAGGGAGCACTGCGCCCGAACAACCAAGAACCTTTATCTTCATGTCAAGCCCCCACAAATCTTCACTTGCTTATCCATCCATAGCCTCCTTAAGTCCTTTGACAAAATTCTCCACCCCTTTTAATATCAATGACTTTTTATGATTTTCTGCGATGATTTTCACTATGGCGCTGCCCACTACAATGGCGTCCGCACATTCAGATACCGTCCTTGCCTGCTCAGGGGTTGATATGCCAAAACCAACACCTATTGGAAGATTTGTAAATTTTCTTGCCGTCTTGATGTGCTCCTTTATATCCAAAGGCAATGCATTGCGCACACCCGTAACCCCGGTGACAGAGACATAGTAGACAAAACCCCGTGCATTTTTTGCCACAAGCCTCATCCTATCATCATCACTGGTCGGGGTCAAAAGGAATATAAGGTCAAGACCTCTTAAATCCGTATATCTTTTAAACTCTCCCGCCTCTTCCGGGGGCAGGTCAACAACAAGAAATCCATCCGCACCCGCGCGTGCGGCATCCTCCGTTATTTTATCGAGACCGTAACTGAATATTGGATTATAATAACCAAAAAGTATAATAGGTATCTGAGAGCGCTTTCTAACCCCTGCCACAACCGAGAGTATTTTGGAGATTGTGACACCGCCCTTTAATGCCCTCTCTGAAGAGGCCTGTATGGTCGGCCCATCTGCCATCGGGTCTGAAAACGGGATACCAAGCTCAATGATATCCGCACCGGACCTTTCCAGTACAAGGATTATATCTCCAGTGACATCAATATCCGGGTCTCCTGCGGTAATAAATGTTATAAGCGCCTTTTTATTTGTTTTTTTAAGCCTTGAAAATGTCTCTTCAAGCCTGTTAATCTTCTTTTTATTCAATACTCTGTCTCCCCCAATCCAACCACCGTGTCAACATCCTTATCCCCCCTGCCTGAAAGGTTCACAATAACAACCTTGTCACTGGACATATCAGGGACAACCCTCATGGCATAGGCAAGCGCATGCGAGCTTTCAAGCGCAGGCAATATGCCTTCGCACATTGAAAGTGTCTTAAATGCCTTAAGTGCATCTTTGTCCGTAACCGTCTCGTATTGAACCCTGCCCGTATCTTTAAGATAACTGTGTTCGGGGCCGACACCGGGGTAGTCAAGACCTGCCGAAACAGAGTGTGTATGCAAGATTTGCCCCTCTCTGTCTTGAAGGAGATAACTCTTGCTTCCGTGGAGGACGCCCACCCTGCCTCCTGTTATAGAGGCCGCATGACGGCCTGTCTTAATGCCTTCCCCGGCCGCCTCTACCCCAACCATCCTGACGTTATCTTTAAGAAAGGAATAAAATAGTCCCATTGCATTACTACCGCCTCCGACACATGCAATAAGCATGTCAGGCAATCCGCCTTCCGCTTTTTTTATCTGTCTTTTCACCTCTTTGCCTATAACAGACTGAAAATCCCTCACCATGACTGGATAGGGATGCGGTCCCGCCACGCTTCCGATTATATAGAATGTATCATGAACATTGGTAACCCAGTCCCTGATGGCTTCGTTCATTGCATCCTTAAGCGTCCTGCTCCCTGATGACACAGGATTTACCGTTGCACCAAGAAGCCGCATACGGACAACATTAGGCGCCTGTCGCTCTATATCCTCGACCCCCATATATATCTCACATTTAAGCCCGAACATGGCTGCAACTGTAGCGGTGGCGACACCGTGCTGACCGGCGCCGGTTTCTGCAATGATACGCTTCTTGCCCATCCTTCTTGCAAGAAGTATCTGCCCGATGGTGTTGTTGATCTTATGCGCCCCCGTATGGCAGAGATCTTCCCTCTTAAGGTATATCTTTGCCCCGCCAAGCCTTTCCGTAAGGGCATTTGAATAGTAGAGAGGCGTGGGTCTTCCGACATACTCTTTAAGGTAGTGGTTAAATTCCTGCCGAAAGTCCTTGTCCTTGCAGTAGAGTTTGTATGCCTTTTCAAGCTCGATCACTGCGGGCATCAGAGTTTCGGCGATATATCTGCCTCCATAGCTACCAAAGTGGCCTTTTTTATCGGGATATCCTGACAATTTTCTATAACTCCTCACATTCTTTTACGTTTGCAATAAATTCTCTTAATTTTTTATGGTCCTTAATCCCAGGCTCCGCCTCAACCCCGCTGCTTACATCCACTCCGTATGGCGATGCCTCCCTTATGGCATCGCCTACATTGCCGGGATCAAGTCCTCCTGCAAGTATTACCCTGCCGCATTCCTTTGCCTTTCTGGCAATCTTCCAGTCAAACACACTCCCTGTCCCACCTTTAAACCCCTTTTTAAATGCATCGAGCAAATAGGCGGAGACACTGTACTCCAAGAGCCTCTTGTTGATACCGCCATTGCCCGAACCCTTGCCAACTCTGAATGCCTTTACAACCCGTCTTCCGATAAGAGAACAGTATTCAGGGGATTCATCTCCATGGAGCTGCACAATATCAATGCCTGTCGTATCTACGGTCTCCTTAACTACCTCAATATCTTCATCTACAAAAAGCCCCACCGTTGTAATAAAAGGAGGAAGCAATGATATCATCTCTGAAACCTTATCAGGTCTTATAAAACGCCGGCTCTTTGAGTAAAAGACAAACCCTAATGCATCTGCCCCTGCCTCACATGCAGCAAGGGCGTCCTCTAAATTTGTTATCCCGCATATCTTAACACGTATCAAGCGCAAGAAGCCCCTTTAATTTTTTCCCTATCCCGTCTCCCTCTTCCATCATAAGGGATTCACCTATAAGAAAGCCTTTAAAACCGGCCTCTGAAAGTGTTTCTATATCCCTCCTCTGTCTTATGCCACTTTCGCTTATCACAACCCTGTCATCAGGGATAAGCTGCCTGAGCCTTAAAGAGATGCCGATATCCGTTTTAAAGGTTTCAAGGTCCCTGTTGTTTATGCCGATAAGCCCGGCATTAGAGAACAACGCCTTTTCAATATCCCTTTCATCATGGACTTCGACAAGCGGGGTCATGCCCTCTTCAAAGGTCAGAGAGACAAAATCCTTAAGCTCTTCTTTTGAAAGTATGCGCGCTATAAGGAGTATGGCATCAGCGCCGGCAAGGCGCGATTGTCTGATCTGAGTTTTATCAATAATAAAATCCTTTCTCAAGACAGGAAGCGCCGTCTCTTTTTTAATATCGGCTATAAAAGAAAGATCACCCATAAAAAACTTTTTTTCCGTAAGGACAGAAAGTGCGCAGGCGCCGTTTTCTTCATATATCCTTGCAATGTCAACGGGATTGAAGTTGTCGCATATCCTGCCGCGGGATGGAGAAGCCTGTTTTATCTCCGCTATAATACATGTGCCTTTTTTTTTAAAAGGACTTAAAAAATTCCTGACAGGCGATATGTTTTTACCAACACCAAGCTCTTTAACCTTACCCTTAAAAACGCTTAACTCTTTCTTCTTTTCCTCAATAATCTTATCTAAAAAGGTCATGTTGTTTATATTTAATTTGTCGCCTTTATAAGGGCACCAAGCTTATCCATCGCTCTGCCGCTGTCAATGGTATCCGCCGCGATATTTATTCCTTCACGAAAACCATCTGCAATGCCTCCGGCCATAAGCGCAGCAGCGGTATTTAAAAGCACGATATCCCTCTTTGCCCCTTTACTCCCTTTTAAAATATCCTTTACTATCGAGGCGTTCTCTTCCGGCCCTCCTCCTGCAAGATCAGAGAGGGCGCACCTTTTAAGCCCCACTTCTTCAGGGGTTATATAGTATGAGTCCACCCCCCCACCTTTAAGTTCCGATATCTTTGTCCTGCCGGTAAGCGTAATCTCATCAAGGCCGTCCTCACCCCTTACAACAAAGGCATGTTTACTGCCAAGCTTATTCAACACCCCTGCAAGGGTTTCGGTAAGATTTTCATCATAAACACCAAGCAACTGAAAGCGCGCACCTGCCGGGTTTGTAAGCGGCCCGAGGATATTGAATATCGTCCTTACCCCTATCTCCCTTCTCGTACCGACAACATGTTTCATCGCCTTATGCAGCATAGGGGCAAAGAGAAAGCCTATGCCTATCTCCTTAAGACACCTTTCCACCATATCCACCCCTGCCTCTATATTTACACCAAGCGCCATAAGCAGGTCGGCGCTGCCGCATCTGCTTGAGACGGATCTGTTGCCGTGTTTAGCAACTATAAGTCCAGCGCCTGCGGCAACAAATGCCGATGCAGTGGAGATATTAAATGTATTTGCCCCATCCCCTCCCGTGCCGCATGTGTCGATTACCACACCCTTAGGAGCCTTTACCTTCAAGACTTTCTTTCTCATAACCTTTGCGGCGCCGGTTATCTCGTCAACAGTCTCTCCCTTCATCCTCAGGGCGGTAAGAAAAGACCCGACCTGAGCCGGAGATGCAAGCCCCCTCATGATCTCATCCATAATGGCGGTCATCTCCGCCTCTGTGAGGTCTCTTCTATCTATAGCCTTTTCGATACCTTCTTTTATCATATCACTCAAATCCTGATATAGCGTGATTTGAAATTGGCAATACATCCTCAACTGCTGTGTTCTCGGTGATTTTCTTTCTCACCGTACCGGTTATGTACGCTTCAAAAGAAAAATCGCCTGCGGCCTTGCATTTAAGGCGTCTTGCCAATTTACCCAAAAACCTGAATCTATTTCTGGACATCAGTATAACATCAAAAAATTGCTAAGAATATTCTTGCCTTCCTTCGTAAGGATCGACTCGGGATGAAACTGAACCCCTTCAAGGGGATAGTCTCTGTGCCTTATTG
>JALXFI010000217.1 GCA_027069035.1 bacterium | reverse complement strand
GCATTAAACAGATCCCTTGTTTCATCGGTTACCGGGACATGAATGGAAATAAAATCCGCACGGGCAAGCAGTTCGTCAAAGCTTACGAGCTCAACACCCATATTGGCCGCTGCCTCTTCAGATATATACGGGTCATAAACTATAACCTTCATCTTAAGGCCAAGCGCTCTGTCTGCAACAATACTCCCGATCTTGCCCACACCGACAATGCCAAGGGTCTTGTTAAAAAGTTCCGTACCCTGAAACCTCTTTTTTTCCCATCTGCCTTCCTTCATTGTTGAAGTTGCCTGTGGTATATTACGTGCCAGAGAGACCATCATAGCGACTGCGTGTTCTGCAGTGGTGATAGTATTGCTCTCGGGTGTGTTCATAACAACTATGCCCTTTTTAGTAGCAGATTTAATGTCTATATTGTCAACACCTATGCCCGCCCTGCCAATAACCTTCAGGTTTTGAGCCAGATCGATCAACTCTGCCGTCACCTTTGTAGCGCTTCTTACTATAAGGCCGTCATAGTCCTTTATTATAGATTTAATCTCTTCAGGGCTTGTCTTTGACCTTACATCTATTTCAATCCCCGGTGTGTTTTCTAAAATCTCAACGCCCTTTGGAGCGAGTCCGTCACTTGCCAGAACCTTCATAAAACCTCCAAACTAATAAACATCTATTACACCTCCCAAAAATTTAAGATAGATTTTTGGGCATATCAGTTGGTTTATGCAGTTAAGGATGTATTGCCAACCTTAAACCCCACTATCACCGGATTTGGGCACATATCCTTCCGACAACACCTCCTGAGCCCTGCCGACACCCACGCCAAAACCGATGTCATAGCCAAACCTTTTAAGCGCCATTTCTATAGCGGAAATCGCCACTATTATATCAAAGGTATCGATATAACCCATATGAGATATCCTTATTATTTTGCCTTTCAACTGTTCCTGTCCGCCCGCAACGGTCACACCAAAATCATCCTTAAGCGCCTTTGTAAATTTACCGCCGTCTATTCCATCGGGCAGCCAGACGCCTGTTGCTGCATCGCTTGGAGAGTCGGGAGCCAAAAGCCTCAGCCCAAGCGCCTTGGCAGCCTCCTGTGTGGCTCTTGCAAGCCTGTGGTTTTTCTTATAAATATTATCAAGACCGGTTGACTCTATCAGCCTCAACACATCCTGCAGACCTATTATAAGCGATACGGCGGGGGTATAGGCCGTTGTGTTCTTGCCAAGAGATTTTCTCTCTTTTTTAAGATCAAAATAAAACCTTGGTAGCTGAGATTTCTCCACAAAACCCCATGCCTTTTCGCTTAAAGCGATAAAAGAAAGGCCGGGAGGAAGCATAAACGCCTTTTGAGAACCGGATATAAGGACATCAATACCCCATTCGTCCATAGGTATAGGGAATACGCCAACACCTGTAATTCCATCAACAACAAGGAGACAATCGTCACGTCTTCCCGTAAGTTTCGCCAACTCCTCGACAGGATGAACCACCGTAGTCGAAGTCTCGCTTGCTTGAACAAGCACACCCCTTACATTACCTTCCTGTTCAAGAACCTTTTTTACATCTTCAATCTTTACTGCCCTGCCCCACTCGACATCAAGCCATATAACCTGAAGTCCATAGGCTTCGCTTATCTTTCCCCACCTCTCGCCGAACTTTCCGCCGTTTACTACCAGTACCTTATCACCCTTATTAAAGATATTGGATACGGCGCTCTCCATAGCCCCTGTGCCGGAAGACGCAAGCACCAAGACGTCCTGCTCTGTCTGAAATATCTTTTGCAGACCCTTTTTTACCTCTTCAAATATTGCGCTGAATTGAGGCGTCCTGTGGTGTATTATAGGGTGAGCCATAGAAAGCAGCGCCTCAGGCGGCACAGGCGTCGGACCGGGCGCAAGAAGATACTTTTTCTTCATAAAAACCTCCTTAGTAGCGCTTTCTCTTTGTGATTATAAAATAGGAAAGTTAACAAAAGGCAAGTCCGATTGTCAAGCTAAAAC
>JALXFI010000216.1 GCA_027069035.1 bacterium | reverse complement strand
TGTTTTCAAAGGTAAAAAAGGGGGTTAAACTTATAAACTGTGCGCGTGGCGGGATAGTCAATGAAAGCGATCTTTATAATGCGATAAAATCCGGCAATGTCGGAGGGGCGGCGCTTGATGTCTTTGAGAATGAACCGCCCGGCCCAATGCCCCTTTTAGAGCTTGATCAGGTTATCTCAACACCGCACCTTGGCGCTTCTACCGCAGAGGCGCAGGAGAAGGTCGGAATAGCCATTGCCAGGCAGATAGCGGACTACCTTGAAAAGGCTATCATACAAAACTCCGTAAATGTACCTTCGGTCTCAACCGAGGTTTTGTCGGTGGTAGGCCCGTATCTTAATCTTGCCGAAAAACTTGGCAGCCTTCAGGCCCAGCTTTCAAAGGGCGGTATCGAAGAAATTTCAATCGAATACAGCGGGGATGTTGTGGAAAAGGATACATCCGCTGTATCTATCGCCGCCGTAAAAGGTGTGCTTGATCATATCTTGGATCAATATGTGAATTATGTTAATGCCCCTGTGATTGCAAAAGAAAGGGGCATAAAGGTGGTTGAGGTTAAAAGTTCAAAATCCATAGATTTTGCAAGCAGTATTACAATAAAGGTAAAAAGTGGCGGTAAAGAGACGGTTGTAGAGGGAGCGCTCTTTGGTAAAAATGACCCAAGAATAGTAAGGATAGACAGATTTTTCCTTGACGCCGTTCCTGATGGGTATATCCTTATCGTTCAGAACAAGGATAAACCTGGGGTTATCGGCAATATCGGCACACTCTTAGGCGCCAATAGTATAAACATAGGCAGGGTGCATCTTGGAAGACAGTCTGTCGGCGGAGAGGCGCTCTCCCTCTGGAATATAGATAATACGCCGTCGGACATGGTAATGAATGAGCTCCACAGACTTCCCAATATCATTTCTGCAAGGCTTGTAAAACTTTGATCTGTCGGTTTTGCAGCAGAGTTTTAATGTAATGAGTTTAAAAGAATTTCTTCATAAAGCTTTACTTCCGGCGGGAGTAAAGGATATCCTTGTAGAGGATTATGAGAAGATAGGTTACATAGAAGGGGTTGTAGAAGGTGTCTTTGAAAGGTGGGGTTATAAAAGGATAAAGACCTCTCTTTTAGAGTATGAAGACATCCTGTCAAAGGGTATTGATAAGGATATTAAGCAGGGACTTCTTAAATTTATAGACAATAAAAGCGGAAGGGTTGTCGCAGTAAGGTCTGACATTACCCCTCAGATAGCAAGGATTGTTGCAACCCGGCTCAAGGGCTGGCCAAAACCCTTGAGACTCTATTATAATGAAAGTGTGTTAAAGGGTTTTAAGCAACCTGTCCAGAGACATGAGGAGGTCTTGCAGATCGGAGCTGAGATGATAGGCGCAGAGCTTCCTGAAGCAGATGCAGAAGTTATTGCCATGAGCATTGAAGCACTCTGCTCTCTCGGTTTGAAGGGATTTAAGATAAATATCGGACATGCCGGTTTTTTAAAGAAGGCGCTTAACGGCCTTCAGGTTGAAGAGACGGAGAAGAAGGCGTTCTTTGATGCGTTAATGATAAAGGATAGAACGGGTCTTGAGGAACTATTGTCTGGCTTATCTGTCGGGGATGAATCTAAGAAACTTTTAGCCAGTCTTCCAACCCTTTACGGTGGCAGAGAAGTTATAGACATAGGACTTTCGCTTGTAAAGGGCGATGAGGCCGGGGCGGCGCTTAAAAATCTTGATCTGGTCTTAAAATTCTTAACCGTTCATGGTTTTGAAGAGTTTATTACCGTAGACCTTGGCGAGGCCAGAGGTTATAATTACTATACAGGGGTGGTCTTTGAGGGGTTTGTAAAGGGCATCGGCAAAGGTATAATTCATGGTGGAAGATACGATGACCTCATTTCGCAATACGGTTATGGATGCCCTTCTGTCGGTTTTGCCTTTGATCTTGAAGTTGTAAAGGCCGCGCTTGAGGCGGAAGATCTTTTAGATGGAGTGGACCAAACTGATTATCTTATAT
>JALXFI010000215.1 GCA_027069035.1 bacterium | reverse complement strand
ATCTTTGTCTTTTTGCCTTCAAGCTCATCTAAAAGCTTCTCTTTTCTCTTTTTTAAGGAGTCAAGGGCGGAGCGCAGTCTCTTTACCCTCTTCTTTTCATCCGATACGGCAGACCTGTCCCGATGGAGCGCCTCTAAAAGTTCGGTAAGGCCGCCCCTGCCGCCTTTAAGATATCCTCTTGCCCGTTTAACAACCTGAAGCGGGATGCCGTATGAGCCTGCTATGGAAAATGCGTTGCTTGCCCCTGGAATGCCTGAAACAAGCCTGAAGGTCGGTTTTTTCGTCTTGGCGTTAAATTCAACCGAAAGGTTCTCTGCAGAGCCGTCATGATAGGCAAAGAGTTTAAGGTCGGAATAATGGGTGGTTACCATAACCGTTGTTTTTTTCTCTTTAAGGCACTCAAGCATGGAAAGCGCAAGGACGGCGCCTTCTCCCGGGTCTGTTCCCGTGCCTATTTCATCTATGAGAACAAGGCAATTTGCCCCCGCCTGCTCAAGTATAACCGCCATCCTCTGCATATGGGCGGAAAATGTGCTCATCTTATCCTCTATGCTCTGGTCATCCCCTATATCGGCAAGCACCTTATCGAAGACCGCCATGTGAGAGCTTGCATCCGCCGGTATGGTAAGGCCTGACTGGAGCATAAGGGTCAAGATGCCCAATGTTTTAAGGCTTACCGTCTTTCCTCCCGTATTTGCGCCGGAGACAACTATTATCCGTTTGCCTTCCTCAAACTTTATATCCACAGGCACCACCCTGTCCTGTTTTGAAAGCACCAGAAGGGGATGCCTTGCCTTTCTTAAATCCACCCTGCCGCTTGAGTTTATATGGGGCTTTACCGAATCCAGGGTTGTTCCAAGCCGCGCCTTTGCATAAAGAAGATCCCACCATGCAAGTTGTTTCGACATAAGGTTCAAATCCTCAAGGTCAGCCCTTGCCTTTTGCATCAGATCCTCAAGAATCCTCCGCTCTTCTTCTTCACACCTTTTTAATAGTATGGTCAAACGGTTATTTAGATGGAGAGACTCCATCGGCTCTATATAATAGGTGGAGCCGCTTTGCGACTCGTCGTGCACTATCCCCACAATCGCAGATTGATAATCCCTTTTTACGGCAAGCACATACCTACCACCCCTTACCGTTATTATCCTGTCGGCAAACGCCTTGCCTAAATCCTTCCGCTCAAGCATTCCTGCAAGAAAGCGCCTTATCTCTTCTTTTACGTGAACGGCATCTTTTCTTCTCTTTAAAAGCTCCGAAGAAGCGGTATCCTTTACAGCCCCCTCTTCGTCAAAGGTATCTTTAATGCTTTTAAGAAGAGAGTCCGGCACAAGAAGCCCTTCAGCCTCTTCGCAAAGCAGCCCCCCGCCTCTGTCCTTAAAAAATCCCTTGAGCCTCTCCGCCGTTTCTATTGCGCCGCTTATTATCATAAAATCAGCCGGAGAGAGTGTATCGCCTTCTTTTTCAAGGCGTTTAAGCGGCTGACGGATATCTTTAAGAAGATGTATCGGGATATCCGTCTCTTTAAGTATCTCCTGAAGCTCCATAACCTGAGACAGACGGCGCTCTATCTCGTCCATATCCCTGAGAGGCTTAAGCTCCAAAGCGAGTTCGCCGCCGAGTGGAGACACGCAAAGGCCTTGAAGGATATGGAGTATTTTATTGTACTCAAGGTCTTTCAGGGTATCTTTATCCATATTTTTTCCGAAAACCTATCTCTTCTTTTTAGTAACTTCAATCTTATGTGTTTCCTTTGCAGAAAACTATTTCGTAAGGGCGCTTACACCCATCAAAGGGGCGTTAAAAAGAGTCCTTTTTTATAAGGGCCGGGGTTTTCTCTCCGATGCTTCTATCCTCCTGAATCCTGAGCAGGCAAAAATTTCAATCTCTTCCTTGTCTATTATCTTATCCAAAAGGAGGTTTATACCGAGTGCATCACTTGATATGTGGCCGGCTATCACGACATTTATGTGGTGTTTTTCAGCCTCTTTTTTATGTTCCTCAGTAAGGTGCATGCCCACTATCGTTCCCACACCTGCCTGAGAGAGCCTTTCAAACACCTTCTTGCTCCCTTCCGTGCCCCCTGTCATATCTACAAAGACCTTGCCCGCCCTTCTCTGCCCGTCGCCGATGAGGATTCTGGGCATATATCCGTCTCCAACGGCGTCTTTGTACTCGGGTATATCGGATAGCATGTCGATAATATCCTTTACCCTTTTAGGTTTCTCTCTGTCGAATATTGCCTGAAGATATGAGACAACATTGTTGTCGGCCGGTGTGTGGACACACATAAAAGGTATGCCGAGTATCCTTGCCGCATCGACCGTCCTGTTGTAGTTTATCGGCATAAGCCTTCTTTCGACTTCTTTAATCCTCTCGTTAAGAAGGCTTTCGGCCACGTTTATAGGCACGCCGAACTTGTTAAGTATCCCCGCCTGCATACCCATGACCTCATGGAAGATGACAAGCGCCCTGCCCTCGGGATGATGCGCAACCACAAGGTCAGGCCCTTTGCCAAGCTCTCTCAGCCTCTCCGCAAGAAGCAATTCACCTATCTCAATATCCACCCCCACCATGATACTCTTCACCTCGGTCTTATTGCTGCCGTTGAGTATCCTCGTATCGGCATACGGGTTGGAGAGTTTTTCCTTGTCAAAACGCTCCTTCTCCTTTTTATTCAGCTCATTATATCTTTCTTTTTCGGCCTTCAACTCGTCAAGCACCTCAGACTTGCCGCGAGGGTCTGCCTCCATACCAAATTCAACCGCTCTGTGATAGAAATCTACAAGTTTCATACATAACCTCCTGAATCATATTTACCGTTCGTCCACAAACGGCTGTTTATATAGAAAAGTTCCCTTATCCACACCTTAAACCTTAATATCGGATGACGACATTACCATTCCGGATATCCTTACAAGCACGCCTCCGATAAGCGAGTTTTTAACCTGAGCCTTAATTTTATTTGATAACGGCGATACGTACAATAGGGTTACAAGCAAGAGAGAAAGGACAAAGGCCTTTATAAACCCTACGCCGCCGCCCATTGCCCTGTTGAGCCATGACAGCCTTATCGCCCTGACAAAACCGGTAAGCAGAAGGCCCAAGGCATTAAATAAAAAGACACAGGCTATAAAGATAACAAAAAAAGCGGCGGAATAGGCTGCATATTTAACATCGGTAAATGATTCCATGAAATAACGCCCCAGCATGGGGAAATAAATATATGCCAGAGATATGCCGGAGAGGAACCCTGCAAGCGAAAAGATCTCCTTTAAAAAACCCTTGAAGAGCCCTTTTACGATAAATATAAAAAAGATTACAAGAAATATAATATCTGCCACAGAGAAGATTTAAAGGGGCTTTAATTTCAGTATTTTATGTCTGCCGCACAAACCCCGAAAGGGTAAATATGAATGTTATAAAGATTTTTACAACCTACATATTGCACCCAAATCCCGCGATAGCGGGATTTGAAACCAATCCACGGTCTATATATTTTTTGCATGAATCTGTGTCCTATAAAAACAATTCAGCTCTTTCGGTAACTTAAGCGGTTAAAGTTTCGTCAACCGGTAACTGCACCAATTTACAGACAGACACGTTAATCGTAGAACCCCGCCAGCGGGGTAGAATGGACGCTGTCCCCATTTAACCAAAATCTTAAAACTGTAACACATATAAAAAAACGGTCGCTGTCCCCATTTTTAAAGGCGTATGGAAATTCTGTCGCCCGGGAAAATAAGGCTGTTTACCCCTATGCCGTTCCACATTGCAAGCGAAGAAATATCAACATCAAAATTTCTCGCAATGTCCCATAAGGTATCGCCCTTTTTAACCGTATATATTATCTTATGTAAAGATACCTTCTTTATACTGCCCTTTAAAACCTTGCCCCCTGCCTTGGCGCTTCTTATCCGTCCCGCCCTTACCGGCACAACAAGACGCGCTCCCGCCCTTATTCGTCTGGGGTTTCTTATCTTGTTAAGATAGGCAATTGCATTTACAGACGTATTGTACCTCTTTGCTATATGTGAAAGCGTATCCCCATATCTTACATAGTGAACACGATAAACGACTCTACGCGAAGGGGGTACTTTTGAGATGTTTTCAATAAACTCAGCCTTTCTCCCATAAGGTATCTTAATCTCATAATTTGTATAATTGGGTGGGGTGAACCACCTTTTAAGAGCCGGGTTGAGTTTTTCTATCTCCCTTAAACCAACCCCCGCCGCCCTGGCAACAACCTTAAGATCCGTTGTATAGCGAAGCTTTACTTCATCATATTTTACGGGTTCTACATACTCCATATCCGCAAATCCATACCTTGCAGGATTATCTGCTATAAGAAGAGCGGCAACAAATTTTGGTATATAATTCTTGGTCTCTCTTGAAAAAGAACGCTTATGTGAAATCTTCCAGTAATCATCCGTCTTATACTTTCTTATCGTCCTTCTCACCTTGCCTTCCCCCGCATTATAAGCAGCCAGAGCAAGAGGCCATGAACCAAAACTGCCATAAAGGTCTTTTAGGTACATAAGGGCGGCATGAGTCGACTTCTCAGGATCTTTTCTCTCATCAATCCACCAGTCAACCCTTAGTCCGTATTTCTTTGCAGTACTTTCCATAAACTGCCACATACCAACAGCGCCTGCCCTTGAACGGGCAGAAGTATCAAAACCACTTTCTATTAAAGGAAGATATGCGATCTCTTCGGGAAGACCACTATCCTTGGTCATCCTTTTGACAAGCGGCAGGTACTTCCCCGACCTTGCAAGCCACCTACTGAAGGTCTTTTTCCCCCTGGACTGGAAATATTTGATAAAAGAATCTACCTTTCTGTTGTTTACCTTTAATAGTTCGAATACCTCTTCAGATTCTTCTTTTCCTACATCATCTTGTTTTTTATCAACTTTATCTCCTGACACTTCTATTGTAATGTTTCCTTCAGTACATACAGGAGAGCCCGAACTCTTGTTAAGACACTCCAAATGATCTGTTTCGGGCACAAATGCCGTATAAAAAAGACCTGTCGTCTCAACGGTCTCTCTGTTTACACGAAGACTCTCTCCAACAACGGCTCCTTTATTTTGCTCGATATCCATCAAGCCATTGCCGCCGGTAAGGACATCTAAATCTTCCTCCTGATAGTATGCCTCCAACTGCCCGAAACTCTCAACACCTTGCAATAGCTGCGGATATGTACAAAATAACCCTTCATGCTCAGTTTCTTTATTCGGCATTTCAGAAGATACAGTAATTTTATTAACAGAGACCAAAACAGTCCTGCCGTTAAAATCTTCCTCTACCGCACTTTCAACCGATCCAATTTCTGTTTCATCTTGAACAGGATTTTTTACAAGAGGAATCGTTTGATTATCTATCTTGGTAAGATAAGAAAGAGAACACCCATAAAGGGAAAGAGAAAACATGAAACATGGTATTATTGCCTTAAAAACATTTCTACATACACGCATAATTCTCAAGGATTAGTTCTCCCCTTTAGAATTGCAGCGGGTTTTGCGGCGGCTTCCTTTAGCTTTAATTTTTTGATCTTTTCGTGCAAATCTTCAGCGTTTTTTCTTGCAGCAAGTTCTATCTTTTTGCCGGCCTTATAAGTCATATCCCACGTATAATCAATAAAATAACGGTTTTTTTTCAACCATTTCTTTGTAAGTTTGTGCCCGTATGATTTTATGTAAACATTAAAGAAATCAAATTTCATAATTCTTTTAAGTATTTGACCCCATGAATAAAACTCCGCTGTGGCATTTATAGTCTCCAATTGAAGTTCATAAAAACTCATCTTTTCGGGTCTGAAGACCACATGGTGGGCATCATAAAGGCTCCAGTCCTTTGTGATTACC
>JALXFI010000214.1 GCA_027069035.1 bacterium | reverse complement strand
AACTACAGGCCCATTGGGACAGGGGTGCGGAAATTCCGTGGGAATGGCAATCTGTGAGACTCATCTTGCGGCGCATTTCAATAAAGGCGGGCATAAGATAGTTGACCACACAACCTTTGTGCTTTGTAGCGACGGCGATCTTATGGAAGGGGTGTCACAGGAGGCTGCCTCGATTGCCGGTCATTTGAAACTTGGAAAACTGATATGGATATACGATAACAATCAGATCACCATAGAAGGCTCTACATCGCTCGCGTTCAGCGAAAACGTAACGGAACGATTTAAATCTTACGGCTGGCATACTCAGGAAGTGGGGGATGCAAACGACCTTGATGCCGTAAACAAGGCTATTGAAACGGCCAAGGCGGAAAAGAACCAACCTTCATTTATCTCGGTGAAAAGTTGTATAGGATACGGTGCGCCCAACAAGCAGTCCACCGCATCCGCGCATGGCGAACCCCTTGGACAGGAAGAGATACGCGGGGCTAAAAGATTCTACGGATGGCCTGAAGACAAGGATTTTTACGTGCCTGAAGAGGCCATTGACCACTTTAGAAAAGCCATAGATAAAGGTATAAAAGAAGAGCGGACATGGGAAGAAAACAGGAAAAAATGGGCGGAAGAGCTGCCTCAACTTGCCGGAGAATGGGAGAGGGTTCAAAGGGGCGAACTTCCCAGAGATTGGGATAGGGATGTCCCGTGTTTCCCGCCCGATTCAAAAGGGCTTGCAACAAGGGCGTCGTCAGGTCAGGTCTTAAACGCGATCGCCGAACATGTCCCGGAACTGATAGGCGGTTCGGCAGACCTTGCCCCTTCCACAAAGACGCTTATAAAAAATGGAGGTGATTTTGAGAAAGACCGGTATGACAAACGTAACCTGCATTTTGGCGTACGGGAACATGCAATGGGGGCAATCCTTAACGGGATGGCGCTTCACGGCGGCGTCATACCTTTTGGAGCAACATTTTTTATCTTCTCCGATTACATGCGGCCGGCCATCCGCCTTGCAGCCCTTATGGAGCTAAAAATAATATTTGTCTTTACACACGACAGCATCACGCTTGGGGAAGACGGTCCGACCCATCAGCCTGTTGAACAGCTTATGTCTTTAAGGGCTGTGCCGGGTCTTACCGTAATTCGTCCGGCAGAAGCGAATGAGACAGCGCAGGCATGGCAAATAGCTGTAGAGAGCAAAGGACCTGTAGCGCTTGTGCTTACCAGACAGAACGTTCCTACACTTGATACGGAAAAATATCCTATAAAAAACGGGGTTGAAAAGGGCGCATATATACTTTCAGGGTCAAAGGGCAAGAATCCTGATTTGATTCTTATAGCAAGCGGCTCCGAGGTGCATCTTGCGCTTTCGGCACAAAAGGCGCTCAGTGAAAAAGGGATCGATACCCGTGTAGTCTCTATGCCGTCATGGGAACTTTTCGACAGCCGGCCAAAAGCTTACCAGGATGAAGTACTGCCGCCACAAACACCTAAAATATCCATTGAGGCCGGCATAAGCCGCGGTTGGCGTGACTATGTGGGCGACAGTGGGCGTATTATCGGACTGGATCGTTTTGGGGCATCGGCGCCAGGACCCATAGTGTATGAAAAACTCGGCTTTAATCTGAACAATATCTTGGAAACCGCGACTTCGTTGATTAAAGCTCAAACATAAATCTTAAAAAAATAAAAGGTGATAAATATGAGCAAATTAAAGGACTTACAAAGTTTAGGCCAGTCGGTATGGCTCGATTATATACGGCGAAGCCTCCTTGAAGGAGGCGAGCTTAAACGAATGGTGGAAGAAGACGGGCTGCGCGGTGTAACAAGCAACCCATCCATCTTTGAAAAGGCAATATCCGGAAGCTCCGATTACGATAGCGACATCGAGACATTTATTGAAGCAGACCCAAAGGGAAATGAGGAAACACTTTTTGAAGAGCTCGCCATTGAAGATATACGTATGGCGGCGGATATATTAAGACCTGTGTATAATGAAACCGGCGGCGGCGACGGTTTTGTATCTATCGAGGTCTCACCCCATCTTGCCTATGACACCAAAGGAACCGTTAAGGAAGCCATCCGCCTCTGGCAGACAATAGACCGCCCCAACATCATGATAAAGGTGCCTGCAACAACAGAAGGCATTCCTGCCATTGAAAGGCTCATTTCGGATGGTATAAATGTAAATGTAACCTTGATCTTCTCATTGTCCCATTATGAAGCCGTTGCACATGCATATATCAGGGGATTAAAAAAGTGCCGCTTCCCGGGGAAGGTCTCTTCCGTTGCCTCCTTCTTTGTAAGCAGGGTGGACACGGCCGTTGATGCCGCCCTTAAAGAGCTCGGTACTCCGGATACCCTTAATCTTCGGGGCAGGATTGCAACAGCAAATGCCAAGGCCGCTTACAGACGGTTTAAAGAAATTTTTTACGGCAGTGATTTCGCTGCGATGAGAGAAAGAGGCGCAAGGGTTCAGCGCCCCCTATGGGCAAGCACGGGCACAAAGAATCCTGAATACTCGGATATCCTTTATGTAGAGGGACTTATCGGCAGAGACACCGTAAATACCCTTCCCCCCGCAACACTCAACGCCTTTAAGGATCATGGCACGGCAAGGCCATCAATAGAAACAGGTTTAGAAGAGGCAGAAGCGGCCTTAAACAACTTGAAAAGGCTTGGAATAAACCTTGATAAGATAACTCAAAAACTTCAGGATGACGGTGTTGCGTCATTTTCGGCGTCGTATGATAAACTTACAGGGGCGCTTAAAGAGAAAAGGCTGGCTATTATAGCTGAAAAAACGGATAGAGTGAGTTTAAGCCTCGGCGGGCTAAAGAGCGCTGTAGATAAGCGCCTTAAAACATGGCATTCAACGATGTTTTCATGCCGTTTATGGAAAAAAGACCCAACCATCTGGTTTACTGCCCCTAAGCCTGAGATAACCGACCGTCTTGGATGGCTGACTCTGCCCGAAACCATGTCTGAAGAGGCTAAAAACATTACTGACTTTGCAAAGAAGGTAAAGGATTCGGGGGTTAAGGATATCGTTCTGCTTGGAATGGGAGGTTCAAGCCTTGCGCCTTATGTCTTTCAACACACCTTTGGCAATGCCCCTGATTATCCTAAACTTACAGTCCTCGACAGCACCCATCCTGCGGCGGTAAGGGCAGTTGAGGCACGGGTATCTCTTAACAACACCTTGTTTCTTGTTTCAAGCAAGTCAGGCACAACCCTTGAGACCCTCTCTCTTTTCCGTTACTTCTGGAGTAAGTTTGGAGAAGACAAAGCACAGGCCGGCAGGCACTTTGCGGCTATTACGGACCCGGGCACACCGCTTGAGTCTCTTGCCGAAGAGAGGGATTTCTTAAAGACCTTTCATGCGCCGCAGGACGTTGGCGGGAGATATTCCGCTCTCAGTGTCTTTGGCCTTGTGCCTGCCGCACTTATAGGTGTTGACATTTCAAGGCTCCTTGATCAGGCGCAAATCATGTCGGAGGGCTGCGCCTTCTGCGTACAGGAAAAAGACAGCCACTGCCTGAGGCTCGGCGCATGCCTCGGCGAACTTGCCCTCGGAGGAAAA
This sequence comes from bacterium, assembly GCA_027069035.1. GTDB lineage: Bacteria > Desulfobacterota > GWC2-55-46 > S146-80 > JALXFI01 > JALXFI01. Next base: position 2,308 of record JALXFI010000214.1, on the reverse strand, counting down.
GACAAAGTAACTTTTTTAACCTCGCCGGCTCTTTCGGCATTTCCATCATGGATAGAACAGCTCATCGCAGAGAGCACCGGCAAGGAAGGCAAAGGTATCATACCGGTAGTTGATGAACCTCTCGGCCCGCCTAAGGATTATGGAGATGACCGGCTGTTTGTCTATATCTCACTTAACAGCGATGATGACAAGACTCAACAAAAACACATTGATGAAATTAAAGATAATGGCTTTTCTCTTGTACATATCTGCCTTAACGACAAATATGAACTGGCTCAGGAGATCTTCCGGTGGGAGGTCGCCGTAGCCTCGGCAGGCGCAGCGCTTGGCATACACCCCTTTAACCAGCCCGATGTTCAGCTTGCAAAAAAACTCGCTAAAGAGGTTATGGAAGAAGGGAAAACAGGGGACAGAACCTCATCAGACGTGGGCGACGACACCATGTCCATTACACAGAAAGAAGAGATAAGAGACACATTAAAAGAGCTCTTTACAAATACAAAAAGAGGTGCCTATCTTGGCATACAGGCCTATCTTTCCCCTTCAAGAGAGGTTGAGAAGAAGATACAGTTAATCCGTCTCCTTCTAATGGAACATTTTAAACTTACAACCACATTCGGATACGGTCCGCGGTTTCTCCACTCAACCGGGCAGATACATAAGGGCGGGCCTGACAGCGGCATTTTTCTCCAACTTATAGACGATCCGGCTGATATAGTGCCGGTGCCTGAAACGGATTATACCTTTAATTCTCTTATACATGCCCAGTCGCTTGGTGATTATCATGCACTTACGCAAAGGGGCAGACAGGTTGCAAGGGTGGGGCTTGGCAAAAATGCATCTGCGGGTCTTGACGCATTAATAGATTCTATAAACATGATTCAATAAAACCGGAGGGTTTATACCATGGAAATCGGCATGATCGGTCTCGGACGCATGGGCGGGAATATGGCGGAACGCCTGCTTAACGGCGGCCACAAGGTTACAGGGTTTGATCCCGACAAGGATGCGCGCGGCAGGCTTGTATCAAAGGGAGCCGCTGAGGCGCAGTCCATTCCAGAGCTTACAGAAAACCTTCCTCAGCCAAGGATTGTCTGGATGATGGTCCCGGCAGGCAAAGCGGTTGACCAAACGATAGAGTCTCTCCTGCCAAACCTTTCTGCAAAAGACATTATAATAGACGGCGGCAATTCAAATTATAAGGACTCTATGCGGCGTTCTCAAATGCTTAAAAAAGAAAAAGGGATAGCGTTTATAGACGTTGGGGTAAGCGGAGGTGTCTGGGGTTTAAGAGAAGGATACAGCATGATGGTCGGAGGCGAAAAAGAGGCCGTTGAAGGGCTTAATCCTATATTTGAAACCCTTGCCCCTGCGCCCGATACCGGATGGGGTTACATGGGGCCGAGCGGCTCCGGCCATTTTGTGAAGATGATACACAACGGCATTGAGTACGGCATGATGCAGGCATATGCCGAGGGGTTTGCAATAATGAAACAGAAAAAAGAATTTGACCTTGACCTTCACAATATAGCCGAGGTCTGGCGGTACGGCAGTGTAGTGCGCTCATGGCTTCTTGATCTCATATCGAATGCGCTCGAAGAAAGTCAGGATTTAAGCAAAATAGCGCCGTATGTCTCCGACTCGGGCGAAGGGCGCTGGACGGTATCCGAGGCAATAGACCTTGATGTAACCGCGCCGGTAATAACCCTTTCGCTCCTTCAGAGACTCAGATCCCGTGACAAAGAGTCTTTTTCGGACAGGCTGCTTGCTGCAATGAGACAGCAGTTCGGCGGCCATGCGATCAAAAAGGAGAAATAAGTATGGCAAATACCGAAGAGCACCTTTTTGTGGTTATGGGGGCGACGGGCGACCTTATGCAGAGGAAACTCCTGCCTGCACTTTATAATCTTGCAGTCAGGGGAACCATAAAAAACCGGTGTATAACGCTCGGTGTTGCAAGAAAAGCGGACATAGATGACAACCTTTTCAGAGAACTTGCGCGAAAATCCCTTAAAAATGCAGGCCTTACAAAGAACGGTAAAACCACAGGAAACTGGTGTGAGAGTTGCCTGCATTATCAATCAATAGGCGGCGGCAGCCCGGAAGATTATAAAAATCTTGCCCTGCGGATAAAGGCGCTTGAAAAAGAACACGGGCTTTCCGGCAATCGCATCTTTTATCGCTCGATGCCTCCCAATGCCTTTCCCGGAACAATAACGAACCTTGGCAAAGCAGGATTGAATAAGAGTGCCGGGTGGACGCGTCTTGTAATTGAAAAACCCTTTGGCCGCGACCTTGAATCGGCAAA
>JALXFI010000213.1 GCA_027069035.1 bacterium | reverse complement strand
GCCGATATTCTCTTGTCGATTTTGATGGACGCAGGGATGAAAACGCGGTAAGGGAGGCTGCAGCCGGCCTCAATTGGTTTTTTAACGGTCACAATAAAAAGGTGCAGTTTAATTTTGTGCGTGAGCAGAAAGACTTGCCGGATTCCACAGCTCCCACAGATGACATACAGTACTTTTACCGTATACAGTACCAGATGGCGTTTTAGCGCTGCCATTGTGTAAAGTACACTTGATTGAATCTCAGGTCGGATCGGTTTATAGTTCTGTTAATTAACGATAAAAGTATTATATTCAGGTATAATCCCCACAGGATATGGCTTTAATTTAATTCACCAACAGATAATCTAACAGAATCAGGAGACAGCCTCCCCTGTCTCCTTCCGGTCTGCCTGATAGATTCTTTCAAAAAAGCAGTATTAAATGACACATTACCGTAAGAATATTTTTTAGCATTGTTGTCGCTGACATTTTCATATTAACATCGAAACTTTGAAGGAGTAATACAAAGAATGGTAACGTTCACAAGAAAGTTTTTAAATTCTCTCACAGCAGTGTGTTGTTCCTGTCTGTTAGTTTGTGCCATTATATGCTCAAATATATACGGCGCACCAACAGATAAAGCAGCATACCAGGAGATCAGGAAGGACGGAAGAATATATGTATTCAATTCACTTACCCGAAAGGAGGATTTTGAGAAATCAGGTGAAGTGGGAAAGAGCATTATCAAGATTGGATATGGACCGAATGGTGAAACCGTAATCTTTGATTCTGATGAAGCAGTTCAAGAATATGAGAAACGGAATATCAGGTAACAAATAACGTTAATTACAAAGGAGGAACAATAGTTATGATGAAAAAATTTATTTTTGCGGTGGCTTTCTTCAGCTTGTGTCTTGCCGTTTTTTCAACTACCGGACGGGCAGTAGAAGTTGATCCCGGTATTAAACCCTATGCCAAGGTTGGCGGTGTTTCCGGGAACCTGAACAGCATAGGCTCTGACACCATGAATAACCTGATGACCTTCTGGGCTGAAGGGTTTAACCGGCTATATCCTAATGTAAAGGTTCAGATAGAGGGCAAAGGCTCTTCCACCGCCCCACCGGCCTTAATCATGGGGACTGCCCAGATTGGCCCAATGAGCAGGGCAATGAAACCTACTGAAATAGATAATTTTGAAAGAAGGTATGGTTACAAACCGACACAGATAAGGAAATTTTTTGATGAGGTCCAGAGGTTTGAGAGCATGTTGAAAGCCAAGCCTTCAGAGTTTGACAACATTTTACCCTATATCAAGATGTTGAACGCCAAGGTGGCTTATGCGGCAGGAAGAAATCTTGTTTCACTAAGGTTTAAAGATTTTATTTCAGGCTCTCTGGCACAGATCAAGGACAGGGATGACTTCTATGCCTTTGCAGGGCTTTTTGAGGCATTTATGGGGTATTACAAGTTTTACAGACCTTCAGAAGGAGGTGGAAGATGAAACTGATAGAAATCAAAAAACTTGAGGGAACTATTACCTTAAAGAGCGGTCTTCATATAGGGGCGGGTGATACCGAGATGCATATAGGAGGGACAGACAGCCCTGTTATCAGACATCCCCACACCCGTGAGCCCTATATCCCGGGTTCATCGCTAAAGGGTAAGGTAAGATCGCTCCTTGAGATGGAAAGCGGACTTATGATTTATACAGATGGAAATGTAGTTTCGAGTAAGATATTGAAAATGGAAGGTGTTAAAGACAATAAAGAGTTGAAGACAAAGGGTGAGGCTATACTTAAAATCTTTGGTTCAAGCGGTGCCGACAGGGAGGATGAGACATGCTTTGGACCAACAAGGGTATCCTTTGCCGACTGCTATCTTGAGGATGAGTGGAAACAGATGGCAAAGGATAACAGTGGCTTTTGACAGAAGAAAAGTCTGAGAATGTGATCAACAGGATCAGTGGAGTCGCAGAACATCCAAGATTTATTGAGCGTGTTCCAGAAGGCACGAGGTTTAGGCTTCTTATAACCTTCAAGGTG
>JALXFI010000212.1 GCA_027069035.1 bacterium | reverse complement strand
ATCCGAGGGTGTGTGAAAGGTGCATAGAGGTCTTATAAAACTTCTTTCTATAAGTTTAATTGTAGTTCTTGTTGACCAGATCTCAAAGATTATTGTCTCCTCCGCACTTGTGCTTAACGAATCCATTGAACTTATTTCCGGTTTTTTAAATCTTGTTTATATAAAAAACCCCGGCGTTGCCTTTGGCATATTTAGAAATATGCCCTCATCCGTAAGGATGCCTCTGCTTACAGCCTTTTCGCTGATCGCAATATTTCTTGTTTTCTACATATACATAAAAAATTCAAAACAAAACAAGGCGGAGGCGCTATCTTTATCTCTTATTATCGGCGGGGCCATTGGAAACCTGATTGACAGGATATTTTACGGAGAGGTTATAGATTTTATAGATGTCCATATAGGAGCCGCCCACTGGCCTGCCTTTAACATATCGGATACCGTAATAACCATCGGCGTGGCCGTTCTTCTGCTTAACCTATTTTTCCCAGCTCTTTTTCAACGTAAGATGTAATAATCTCTTTATTTTCACTTGAGATATCTTTAAAATGGATGCCCACGCCGTTAAAGAGTGATTTGTCTTCAGAAAGTTTATTTACCCATATAACCTTACCGCTTGCTTCTATTACAGTTTCCACATTGGGCAGAGAGAATCTCAGTTTGATAAGGTCGCCTGTATAGAGTGGCTTTTTTGAATAAATAAAAACTCCTGTTTCGCTTATATTAAGGATGTATCCCGTATAGGTTATGTCTTTAACTTGAAAATCCACAGGAATGTTGATAGGCGCCCTTGTGCTTTTTCTCTTTGCCTCTTCGCCACCATAAACAATATTATTCACCCTGAATATAAACTGCTCCGGCGTTGCGCCTTTTGATATAAAGCCTGTGGCTCCAAGTTTTTTTAGCTTCTCCAGTATGCTGCTTACCTCATATGCGCTTGTAACAACAAGTACGGGTGGATTGCCCATCCTGTTATGAGAGAGCATCCATTCAAGCACATTAAAACCGTCTATCTCAGGCATCTGGAGGTCAAGCACAAGGAGATGGTTTTTTGTTGAACTGTCTTCAAGCTCCTTTATCACCTCGGCGCCGTTGCCGGCAAGTCTGACCTCGTAACCGGCGCTTTTAAGTATATCCTGTGTTCTTGTTCTAAAAAGTTCACTGTCATCTGCCAACAAAATGATCTTTGTGTCTCTTTTGTCCATTTTCTCCTCACAAGGCAAACGCTATTTTATTTATTCGGCATCCTTTTTGTACGAACAGCCCTTATTGGGGCAGCTTACCGCCGTTTTGTATGCCTCTTCCCCTCCTGAATACCTCTTGGCCCGCACTTGTTTTTCCACCAGTATCTTGTGTCCGCACTGAGGACATTCTTTATCTACAGGCATATCCCATATACAGTACCGGCACTTGGGGTAGTTGGAACATCCGAAAAAAACTTTGCCCTTTCTGGAACTTCTCTCAACAATCTCGCCGGTACAACCATCCACGGGACAGCTTACCCCTGTAGAGATTGACTTTGTGCCTTTACATTCCGGGTAATTTGAACAAGCAAGAAATCTGCCGAACCTGCCTTGTTTTATAATCATTGCATTGCCGCATTCAGGACATGCCTCTTCCGTCTTTTTTACTTCTGCCAGCACTACCTGTCCCGAACTGTCGATGGTAAAGTCTCCGGTATTCCTGCATTCAGGATAATTTGTACAGGCAACGAACCTGCCCCGCCTGCCCCATCGTATGACCATTTCAGCCCCGCACTTTTCACAGACAAGGTCTGTCTTCATCTCTTCCCTTTTAACATCCTTCATCTCTTTTTTCGCCACCTCTACCTGTTTGCTGAAGTCCCCGTAAAAATCTTCGATGGTCTTTGTGCAACTGTTCTTCCCCTCTTCTATCTCATCCAGCTCCTCCTCCATCTTGGCAGTAAAATCAACATCGAGTATCTTAGGAAAATTGTCCACAAGGAGGTCGGTTACAATTATGCCAAGTTCAGTGGGCACAAATCTTCCTTTTTCCTTGACTGCATAC
>JALXFI010000211.1 GCA_027069035.1 bacterium | reverse complement strand
CCCATGAGGGACTTAAGGCAATCGCAATATTTTGTGTCTCTCTTGCCCTCTGGGTGACCAATGCCCTGCCGCTGGCCATTACAAGTCTTTTTGCTCTGGTAGCCGTGCCCTTTTTCGGTGTGATGGAAGCCGGAGAGGCATATTCGCTCTTTGGAAATCAGGCGGTCTTTTTTATCCTTGGCGCATTCATCCTTGCAGGGGCGATGATGCAGACTGGGGTCAGCTCAAGGATAGCGCTTAAAATACTTGAAAGATTCGGGAGTACGCCAAAGAATCTTCTTCTAAGTCTCTTTCTGCTCTCTGCAATGCTTTCTTTCATTATGTCTGAGCATGCGGTTGCCGCCATGATGTTTCCAATAACGCTTGAGATTGCAAAGAGCCTGGAGCTTAGGCCTGGAAAATCAAATTATGGCAAACTGCTTTTCCTCTCTCTTGCATGGGGCTGTATTATAGGAGGGATCGCCACATTTCTTGGCGGAGCAAGGGTTCCTCTTGCAGTGGGGATACTCAGAGAGACCTCCGGAGCGGGTATTGATTTTATAGAATACAGCATCGTTGTTTTTCCGCTTGTTATAATCCTGCTTGCGATAGGCTTTTTTATTTTAAATAAGGTTTTTTTGATCGATATAGAGGAGGTCGGCAAGGCAAAGGATTTTCTCTCTAAGAAGGTGAGGGAGATGGGGAAGATGCGTTATGAAGAGTATCTTACAAGCCTTACCGTAGCGGCGACGATCATCTCATGGATCTTTTTTGGCGCAAGGATTGGGCTGGCAAATATCGCATTGGTTTCAGTGGTGGTATTGTTTGTTTTCAGGCTTGTAAAATGGAAAGATGTTGAGGAGTATGTAAACTGGGGTATAATATTGATGTATGGCGGGGCGATAACCCTTGGGGCGGCCTTGCAAAAAAGCGGTGCCGCCGAATGGTTTGTAAAAACGACTCTTGGGCATTTGGACCTTGGTGTATGGGGACTTGTCGGGATTTTATCCATCTCATCGCTTGTATTGACCGAGGGTATAAGTAACTCTGCGGTAATCGCAATACTTATGCCGCTTGTTATAGGGCTTTCTCAGGAATTCCATGTGGACCCCAGGGCAGTGACTTACGCAATAACCGTTCCTGCCGGTCTTGCCTTTAGTCTGCCTATGGCAACGCCTGCAAATGCCATAGTGGTCTCATCCAGATACCTGAAGGTAAGAGACATGGTCAAGGCGGGTGTGGTTATGAGTTTGTCTTCATGGATACTGTTTAACATTATCGCATGGTTTTACTGGTCTATGGCGGGTATAAAGATATAGAAATAAGGTTGTAAGCTCTATTGTTCATTCAGGGGGGATTTCTTTTTTATCTTGGTTTTATTAGATTATGAAGCTTGAAAAGCAGCATACAAAAAAGATACTGTTGATACTTTCAACAACGCGCACCTCTGTGCGTGCTATTGAGTATGCGGTGGAGCTTGCAAAGAAAAACGATGCGGAGCTTTTGACGCTTTTTATACTTGAAACGGAGGTTGCAGGCGAGGTATTTGAGACTTTTTCCGATATTGGTTTTATAGGCGATAAGCCGGGTACAAAACTTATTGAGGCTATGATGAGGGAGTTCAGACAGAGGGCTTATCAGGAACTGAAAAGTGTAGAGGATTATGCAAAGGGAAGGGGGGTGGATAACGAATCGATAATAGAAAAAGGCGACTTTATAGAAAGGTCGCTCTGGGTAATAGATAAGTATAAGGTGGATACGGCGGTGGCTATAAAGAAGAAACGCTCGGCCATAGCAAGTTACTTTGTGAAATCAAGGGTATTAAGTCTTAAAGACCAGGCGCCGTGTGAGGTGGAGGTCTTTGAGGAGGAATAGTAAAATTTGCAAGAGAAGATGTTTTTTAACAGAGTAAAGAAAAATTTTAGATAAAACAGGAGGTAATTGTCATGAGTTCAACAACAAAAACAAGATGGACGGAAGAGGAGCTTAAAAAGATCAGCGAAAAATATGAAGGTAAAGGACCTGAAGATGTCTTAAGGTGGGCGCTTGG
>JALXFI010000210.1 GCA_027069035.1 bacterium | reverse complement strand
CCCTGTATTGAAATCCTCCGGGTCTATCTGACGGAAACCCGGCAACGCTCCTCCGTCTAAGAGACTGCCGTCCTGAGCAATATAGAGCACGCCCGGATCCTCATCCTCGCTCGGTGTCGCAGCCCTTGCCTCATGTGTGGCAGCAAGGATTGAGACCTCGCTGTTCGGGTCGTCAAAATCGCCGAATATCCTTGTCCTGCCAACGCAGGTTTCCACGCAGGCCGGAACCAGCCCTGCCCTTACCCTGTGATCGCAGAGCGTACATTTACCCGGAAGACCCGTAAGCGGATCTACAAAGATAGCCTCTAAATGGCATGCCTCGATTGCCGCCTTTACCTCGGCATCTATCTGTTTCTTTGACCTTCCCCTTGTAAGCTTCTTCAGATCTATAAGGATGATGCCGTCTTCCTTATAGAAGGCGCCTACACCGTTGTTGCTTGATGCCTCCACACATGCAGGGTTTGCACAGTGGTCGCATATGTACTGGAAGTAATAACGTCTGGTATTGGGGAAAGTGCCTTTTTCAAAGTATCTTACCTGTGTTCTCCAGACACCAAGAGGCACCTTGTTCTCGGCCTTGCAGGCGACCTCGCATGCATGGCATCCAATACACCTCCTCATGTCCATTACCATTCCGTATCTTGCCATTAAATACACCTCCTTTTAATTAACCTTTAAAAGGTCTTTGGTATAAAAAGCCGGGCATCTAACCCTTAAAAAAATTCACCCCCTTTCTCTTTCAACTGTTTTCTAACTCCCTAATAACCCCTCTTTTTTAATGGTATATATTTCATCAAATCATCCATCGTTATCGGTTTAATCAAACAGTCTTTAAGATATCCCCCCTTCCAAAGTCTTGAAACCTCATCAAGCCCCTTATCGGAAACATATGGAATTATAAGAATAAGCGGCACTTTTTTTTTTTTTGCAAGTGTTATATTTAAAATATCCATTTCTCTAATCTTTTCGATATCATAGATTACAAGCTCAACCCCGCCCTTTAATTCATTTGGAAAATCCTCTAAAGATAAGACCTTGACATCAAGGCCGCTCTGCCTTAAAAAATCCGCTGTATCTGCTACAGCATCAACTTTATCAGAAGTGATAAATATCATAGATTTCTATTGTAAATGCAATATAGATACCAAAGCTTTAAGTATCTTAAAAATAACGAGATTTAATATTAAATGGAAACAAAAAGGGTAATATTTTGTCAATATGACAAAATAGATGTGAATACTGTCACAAACTATGTCATTTTGACAAAGGGGTGTCGGAGAGCTTTCTGTAAAGGGTTTTAAGACCAATGCCAAGGAGTTCGGCGGTCTTGCTCTTATTGCCCCCTGTAAGCCTCAAGGTATGAAGTATCGCCTCTTTTTCCATTTCAAAAAGCGGCGTTCCGGGTTCAAAGGTAAGTTTTTTTTCTTTCGGCATCCCGCCAATAAGTATATGAGACGGTATATCGCTCTTTCTTATCACAGATCCATTAACATCTATGGTTATAGACTCAACAAAATGTTGGAGCTCTCTTACATTGCCCGGCCATGAGTACTCACAAAGCGCCCTTACTGCATCCTTTGTAAAACCTTTCAGATTCTTTTTAAAGGTCTTTGAATAGAGTGCAAGAAAGTGGTGCAAAAGAAGCGGTATGTCCCCGCTTCGCTCCCTTAAAGGCGGCACATCAAGACAGAGCACCTTTAAACGATAGTAGAGATCTTCCCTGAAAGCGCCTTCATCTACAAGCGCCATCAGATCCTTATTGGCAGTGGAAATGATCCTTACATCCGCCTTAAGGGTCTTTTCTCCACCTATCCTTTCAAAGTTTTTTTCTTCTATAACCCTTAAGAGTTTTGCCTGAATAGGCAGGCTTAAGGATTCGACCTCATTTAAGAGTATGGTGCCCCCATCGGCGATCTCGAACCTTCCCTTTTTGGAATAACCGGCGCCAGTGAAACTCCCCTTTTCAAATCCAAAGAGTTCGCTCTCAAGAAGGGTCTCCGGCAGTGCCGCACAACTCACTTTAATAAAAGGTTTTGATGACCTCGGACTCAGTGAATGAATCACACCCGCTATCATATCCTTACCGACTCCGGTCTCCCCTGTTATAAGTATATTGGTGTCAATAGGGGCATACTGGCGGATCTTGTCGAGCAAAATCTTGACCTCATCGCTCATTCCGACAATACTTTTAAAGGTATTTTCATTAAGACTCTTCTTCAGCATCCTGTTCTCCAGCATAAGCTCTCTTTTTTCCTGCGCCCTTTTTATAGTGTTCTCAAGTCTTGGAATGTCTATAGGTTTTGTAAGATAATCATAAGCCCCTTTCTTTATGGCTGTAACCGCCTGATCTATATCGCCATATGCGGTAAGCAAAATAACAACGGTATCAAGTCTCTTTTTAACAACCCAGTCAAGGAGGCTTATCCCGTCCATAACCGGCATAACAACATCCGCAAGAAGGATATCCACATCCATCTTCTCCATAATATCCACAGCCTCCTGTCCATTAACTGCAGAGAGCACATCTATGTGCAACCCCCTGAGAAGCACCTGAAGTCCATCCCTTAACTCTTTTTGATCTTCCACCAGCAAAATCGTGGTCTTCATAGTAATCTCTCTTTTCTGTCTTTCAGGCTATTCATGAAGGAAGCTTTAGCAAAGTCGTATAACGTATAATAGGCGCTGTCCCTTATGCTTAACCCGTAACCCGCAACATCTTTTATTCGACTCTCAGACTCACGACTCTTGACTTTCTGACTTTTTACTCTCATCATACACAGGCAAAAAGATGGAAAAGGTCGTGCCTTCACCATGAACGCTTTGACAGAGTATACTTCCTCCATTTTCCTCTACAAGGTGTTTGGTTATATTAAGGCCAAGTCCAAGCCCTGTGGATTTTGTTGTTTTAAACGGAACAAAGAGTTCCTTCATTATCTCCTCATCAATGCCTGCCCCTGTATCCCTTACGTTTATTCTGACCGCACCATCGGAATCGCCGGTCTCAAAGAAGAGGATTCCTCCTTTGTCCATTGCCTCAATGGCATTATTGCTTAGATTAAGAAATATCTCCATCATCTGTCCCCTGTCGATAAGGACGGGCGGGGTATTGCCATAGTTTTTTTCGATCCTGACCCCTGCCTTTTCCGCCTTGTTGAAAAAAAGCAGAACCGCCTCGTCGATCACCATCTCGATAGATGTAACCTCCTTTTCACGTGAAGACGGCACCTTGCCAAGTTTCACATAACTATCTATAAGCGAATTTATGCGCCGGATCTCATCCTGCATTACCCGAAACGACTTTGTACATTCCAAGGCATCTGCAGAACACATGCTGTCTACAAAACACCTGCTTACAACCTCCAAATTTATGGCTATAGCGCTAAGCGGGGTAAAAATACTGTGCGCCACCCGTGAGGCAATCTCACCGGCAACCGCCAGCCTCTCCTTAAGAAGCAGTTTATCCTGTGCATCTTTAAGCTCGCTGCACGCCGTCTCCAATTCTATTGTCCTGTCTTTTACTATATTCTCAAGCTGTTGATTCAGTTTACGAAGGGCATCGCCCCTTTTTTCTATCGTCTCAGACATTTCATTAAATACACACGAAAGCTCCCCTATCTCATCATCCGACACAACATCCACTTTAACGTCTTTTTTGCCCTGTATAAAAGAGTTTGCCGCATCTATAAGGTTTGCTATTGGTCTTAGTATCCGCTTTACGCTCATAAAATGGACAAGACCCACCACCATGGAAGCAAGTATGCTTACAATGATATAGAATATCATTATATAAAGAAACCATAAAAAGCTTGTCTCAATATAATTTGATATCTTTTTATGTTCTATAAATATCAAACGATCCGCATGAAATATCGCAGCGGATATACGGTCTTCAAGCCCTGCCACCCATTCGGTATCAGGATTGAATACATCTTTTTTATTTTTAAAGTCCTCTCCAACCTCCTTTATAAACTCGTCAATGAATAACATATGAATATGCGCCTCGTCAGGTCTTGCAAGGGCATGCCTATTCTCTTTGTTGAGCCGTTCCGCAATAAAATTCTCAATTGAGGTCTTGCTCTTCTTATCATTCACAACTTCTTCCCGGACAGAATCAAACCTATACTTAATAATCTTTATGAGACTCTTGAATTCCTCCATATAAACAGGGTCATTGGTAAATCGGTAAGACTCAAGCAGTTCCTCGCCCTCTTCAAATATGGACAAGAGTCCATCGATCATATTTACCTTGACCATCTCTGCCTTTATAACGGTTCTGCTCTGGTATATTGTGTAAAAGGCAAGGAAAGAGAATATTGACAAGATGATGCTGGAGAAAAAAAAGAAAATATTGATGAGCGCTATCTTGGATAAAAGTCCTTTTTTCATAGGGGTCAGGTCTTTAATCTTGACATTTAAGAATGTTGAATATCTACTCCTGTGGCCTTATGATTACTTTGATTGAATCCCCTGCGCTTGCCACAAGCTCAAATCCATCCCCTGCATCAGAGAGGCCAAGCCTGTGGGTAATCATATCCTCTACATTTATCCTGTTGCCGCTAAGAAGTTCAATTGCGGCGGCTATATCGGAAGGAGTGCCGGCATAAGTGGTCTTCATGGTTATTCCATCGCGCCATACATCCCAGAGCGGTACGGGTATATCAACTCCAGGCTCTGCAGGGGCAAAAAAGAGCATAGTGCCACCTCTGTCAACAAATCTTAATGACTGCGTAATAGCCACAGGAACACCTGTGCATATAATAACAAGTTCAGGGGGTCTCCCACCGTTTATATCTTTTAACACATTCAGTGAAACATCCTCTGCAAGCAAAGTAACATCTGCTCCAAACTCCTTTGCCTTATCGAGCCTGAAGGCGTTTACATCAGTGGCAATAATCCTTCCCGCACAAAGCGCTCTTAGGGCCTTTATCATAATAAGGCCGGAAACTCCGCTTCCAACAACAAGCACGCTCCTTCCGGGCCTCATACCGGCACGCCTTATACCACCCAAAACACAGGCAAGCGGCTCAACAAATGTACCGTCATCATAGGATATGCTGTCAGGTAAATGAAAGACCCCGCGGTCAACATTTATTTGAGGCACACGCACATATTCGCTGAAACCGCCGGGGTCGAAGTTGGTAGAGCGAAGCGTATCACACACGGAATAGTTGCCGTTAAGACAGTAAAAGCAAGTATTGCATGGCACATGGTGGGATACAACAACCCTGTCGCCGGTTCTGAACCGTCTTACCCCCTCTCCAACCTCCGCCACCTCGCCTGCTATCTCATGCCCAAGAACCCTTGGCGCCGACTTTATGCGGTACCACTCCATGACATCGCTGCCGCATATACCGCTTGACATGATGCGCACAAGCATCTCTCCCTGGCCAATCACCGGCACAGGAATCTCTTCCAACCTCACATCATGATTATTGTAATACATTGCAACACGCATAGAATAACCAGTAATTTCCTCTATCTTTTAATACTGTTAAAAAGTTCAAGCGCCTCTTTAGGTGTCAAATTGTCGTGAATGACTCCATGAAGCGCCCTCATCATTGCCACAGGGTGTTTGTGCTGCCATACATTCCTGCCAAGATTTACCCCTATGGCGCCTTTGTCAATACCGTCATATACGAATTCAAAGACCTCAAGTTCGGTATCGCATTTCGGGCCGCCTGCAATAACAATCGGAACAGGGCATGAATCAACAACCTTATCAAAACCCTCATCGCACCAATAGGTCTTTACGACACGCGCCCCTAATTCAGCGGCTATCCTGCAGCTCAAACCAAGGTATCTTGAGTCTCTTTTTCCTAATTCCTTGCCGACAGCGGTAACGGCCATAACGGGTATGCCATACCTTTCGCATTCATTTACAAGCATTGAGAGATTGAGCAGCGATTCCCGCTCATACTCGCTGCCCACAAATATAGAAAGACCAACGGCAGAGGCATTTAATCTCAAAACCTCTTCAATAGCGGTGGTAAGGCCTTCATTTGCAAGGTCTT
>JALXFI010000209.1:3060-6035 GCA_027069035.1 bacterium | reverse complement strand
CATATAAATTTATCTAAACTTCCTCCTGCCATCAGACGTTTTCCTAAGGACGGCTATGGTTATCCTGATTGGCAGGCTGCGGCAAGAAAGGGGTTGATCGCGCCAAAGGGGTTTATCCCTTCAAAAGACAGTAAAGATGATGTGGAGGCGTTCGAAGAAGACTTCCAAAAGGATATTATTTTTGAGATAAATGACGATTTGATGGCAAACGTCCGTTTCTCCCACAGCGGACACAGCTACTGGTTTAGATGTGACAATTGTCATCCGGCTATATTTATTGATAAAAAAGGCGCAAACCCTGCCACTATGTATGATCTCTGGAATGGCAGGTACTGCGGCAGATGTCATGGCAAGGTGGCCTTTCCAATGAAGGGTTTTAAGAATTGCCAGCGTTGTCATAGTGTTAAAAAGAAGACCCTTGGCATAAAGTAATATGGTTGTTGAGTTAACTCCATAATCTTCGGATTAAAATCGATAGGCACTTAAAGTAATTTAACCTTAAACCCAAAGACCTGAATCTGTTTTTGGGTGAATACGTGAAATCAGAGGTTTTTTGTATGAAAACAGGTCTTTATTTTTATTATAGATATACCTTCCTCATCGTTCTCTGTGTATGTTTTATTTTTTTCTTTTCCTCGATTACGGCCGGCGCATCCGATAAGCAGTGGAGTATGCTGTTTAAAACGCCGTCTCATCGGCCTGTTACAAAAGAGTCTCTTGCTCCTCCCCTTAAGGTAAAATGGAAATACGTTACAAAAGGGCCTGTCTATGCCTCGCCGGTAGTGGCCGGGGGAAAGGTGTTTGTCGGTTCTTATGACAGCTATCTGTATGCCTTTGATGAGATGACGGGGAAACTTATCTGGCGTTTTAAGACAAGGGATGCAATCAGCGCCACTGCATGCGTTAAAGACGGCGTTGTCTATGCAGGTTCAAAGGATGGTTATGTGTATGCGCTTGATGTAAGCGACGGAAACCTCTTATGGCGGCGCAGGACATGGGGTAAGGTGCTTTCATCTCTTATTGTTGTGGATAAAACGCTTTATATAGCTTCGAATGATTATTCCATTCATGCGGTGGATATAACAAACGGCAGACTTATCTGGAAGTTCTATATGCCTGATTACAGCTATGGCGGGGTTTATTCCACGCCCGCCTATTATGATGGAACGATCTTTGCGGCCTCAAAGAATACCATTCTCTATGCCGTCGCTGCCGCTACGGGAAAGGTGCGGTGGACGTTTAAGACCGGTTCCGCCATATATTCTTCCCCTGTTGTATGGAAGGATTCCGTCTATATCGCTTCTTATGACAGGAATCTGTATGCCTTGAATCTCAAGGACGGCAAACCTGTCTGGAAGTTGAAATTCGATGACAGGATATATGCAAGCCCTGTGGAATTAAACGGCGGGGTATTGATAGGTTCCAAGGACGGATATCTGACAAATGTCAGCGCTTCCACAGGAAGGATCTTATGGAAACGCAGACTTGGGAAGGGGATAAGTTCAACGCCGGCTGTAACTCTTGATGGGATAGGTTATCTGGGTATGGAGGAAGGCGGCATATATGCCGTTGCCATTAAGGATGGGAGTGTATTGTGGAAAGGCGCTACCGATGGCGGGGTTCATTCATCTCCTGCCATAGTCGATCATATGCTCTTTTTATCAACAAAGAAAGGCATTGTTTATGCGTTTGGCAAATAAAATACTTGGTGATGTGATTGCTTTCATGTTGAGGGGGAGTTTTCAAAAGACATGGAAGCTATTTTGCAAGAGAGGTTTACTGCATATAAACTCTATTGTATCGGTCATTGTTTGGATATTTGTCTTTTATATTTCATTGTCTTCGCCATATCTTAAATATCTGTATGCGCAGAGTATGGTGTTGGGAGGCAGGGAGAGGGTCTTATCCGAAGGACATGAGGATAAGATGCCTGTCAATCCTCACTGGAAAAACGATTTATGTGACGAGTGTCACGCAGGCACACCTGAAAAGGGCAAGCCCCTTTCATTTAAATACAACGGGGATTTTATTAAACTTTGTGACAGTTGTCATGGTATCATGGAAGACCATGCCTATATACATGCCACCGGTATGGTTCCTTCCAAAGAAAAACTTGCGATAATGCCTGAAGATTTTAAGACGGCGCTCTACCGGGGAGATAAAGGCGGGAGACTGACCTGTGTTGTCTGTCATAACCTTGTATATCAGTGTCTTAAAAAGGAGCGCTGGAGACGGAGAGAGAACCTTCTTTTTTTCAGGGGAGGGCCGTATCTCAACCGCACGGATATCTGCCTTCACTGTCATGATATGAAAAAATATACCAGACTTAACCCTCATGACCAGATAAACGATGAGGGAGAGATACGGAAGTCCGTATGTAGTGTATGTCACAAAGGGACACCGGATGTTAAGATGGCAAAGGGGATAGGGGATGTCAGATTCAAGGTAAAAAAGGGGCTTAGCCGTCTTTGCAGGAGATGCCATAAGAATGTAACCAAACATCCCGGGACTTTTATCGGGGATATTGAACCCTCTTTAAAGGATAAGAAGGATACGAAAAAACCTGCAAGTCACCTTGTTGTTCCTCCTCCAAGTGTCTTGAAAAGATTGAAAAAGACCACGGTGGAAAAGGATATTGTTATGCCGCTTGAACCGGGAACAAACAAGGTATTCTGTGCTACCTGCCATAATCCCCATGAAAGGGGCATACAGCGTTTTGCGCGTGCGGATAAAGGGGCGGACAATGAGCAGAGGCTAAGGGCGGCAAGAAGGAACGATATCTGTCTTATGTGCCACAATATTTAGGGTCCCTTAAACATTTTTCACTTTATACCTTTAAAACCCAATCTATTCTTATTCGCCTAAAATTCCGGCTCCCGTTATCACCGGTTCTGAAACAAATCCCGCAATTGCGGGATTTGGATAAGATTTAAGCTTTTCTAAACTATTGAAATATGGTATTATAATTGATAGTT
>JALXFI010000209.1:0-3050 GCA_027069035.1 bacterium | reverse complement strand
GCAGAAAAACGGTCTGTTTCGGGTGAGTTAAACGGGTATGTCCAAAAGAGTAAATATTATACAGAAATTTTCGATTCTGAGCCTTTTCTGGGTTGTATTTTTTGTGATCGCATCCGGTGTGGTTATTAGCTATTATTTGGAAAAAAATATGGTTGAGAGGGAGGGCTCAATAACCTCGGACTTTGTAAGCGCGCAGGTCAAGGAACATCTCCTGCCGGAAGACTTTACCCCTTCACCCCCAAGCCACAAGAGGTTCCACGAGGTCTTTAATGAAATACGTAAGACACCTGAAATAATTAGTATAGAGGCCTATGACACCAATAGAACCCTTGTCTGGTCTGATCTGGATGTCAATGTTGAGGGACAAAATAACGATGTAAATCTTCGAAAGGCGCTTGGAGGCAATGCCATTGTGATAATGAATCCTCGTAAAGATTTTGAAAACGTATACCTTAAGGCGTACAATAACCTGATAAAGGTGTATACCCCTATTATGGAGGACGGCAATATAATTGGAGCCATCGTTACCTATAAGACATCTGCCGCCTTTTTTAAGAACATGAAGAGGACAAAGTTGTCTATATGGCTCATGGCTGTTGGGGCAGGGAGTATCTTTTATATATCTTTCTTTGGTTTTTTTAATAAACTCTACAGGACACAGAGGGAAATGGATGCAGGTATCTACAGATTAAATAGAGAACTTTCCGCCATCAATGAAATTGCCGTTACAGTAAGCAGTTCGCTTGAATTTGACCAGTTGCTGGCCAACGCGATGAAAAAGATCGTAGATGTCCTTGATGTAAAGGCATGCTGGCTTTTTTTGATGGATGATAAGAAGAGAAAACTTTCCTTTGCGGCCTCTGTAGGCCTTGCGCCTGAAATAGTCGAGAGGATTAAGAATACCTGTCTTGAGGAGAGGATGGAATGGATATCCGAAAGACCCCGGTCGGTATGTCTGACGGCTGCATCATGGGTCAGAGTGGGAGGGCTTAAATTCTGTGCCGGCGTACCCCTTTTGTCCAAGGATGATGTCCTTGGGGTCATGGAGCTTTCGTATCCGACTGGAAAGCATTATTACACTTCAGAAAATAAAAGACTTCTTACCTCTATAGGATATGAATTAGGGGTTGCAATAGAGAACGCAAGGCTCTATGCCAAGGTGAGAAGGTTTAACAGACATTTGAAAGACATGGTCGATGAGAAGACACAGGACTTAAAAAAGAGCAGAGACGAGATAAGGGCGGTATTTGATGCGGTAACGGATATAATATTGGTCATAGACCTTGATTACAATGTAATTATGGCCAATAGTGCGGCATCTAAAGTTTTTGGAGAACATCATGATTTAATTATCGGCAATAAATGCCATACATTGTTCAGAGGCAGCGATGCCCCATGTTCCGATTGCGTCATGTCCGGAAAGACCTTCAGGAACAGGGGTTCCAGACCTATGGAACTTAAAAATCGGCAGACCGAAGAGATATTCAGCCTCTCAAGATTCCCTGTAATGGATGGCGACGGCAGTATCAGGGCGATTATAGAATATGCCAAGGTGATTACCCATGAAAAGAAGATGGAAGAGCAGGTGGTGCAGATGGAGAAACTCTCAACCCTCGGCGAGCTTGTAGGGGAGATTGCCCATCAGATAAACAACCCCCTTGTCGGAGTTGTAAACAATGCTCAGATGCTCATTAAGCAGATGCAGGATGATAATCCTCTAAGGGAAGATTTGATGACAATAGAGAAAGCAGGTCTGGAATGCAAGGGTATTATAAGGAAATTTCTTGATTTTTCAAGACCGGGCGGGTTTGAACTGAGACGTATAGACTGCAACAGTCTTCTTGAAGAAAGTTTGGCGCTTTTTGAAAGACAATTGACAAAGAAGAATATAACCATCGATAAAGTATATACGGAAGAGCCGCCTCTGCTCAAGGTGGATGTAACCCTTATGACGCAGGCATATGTTAATATAATCAACAATGCAAAAGAGGCGATGTCTAAGGGCGGAAGGCTTAAAATAACGACAGGTATTGTTAATGGGAGATGGCTTGAAACCACCTTTTCAGACACCGGCATGGGTATAAAAGAGGAGGACCTGTCGCATATCTTTTCTCCATTTTTTACAACCAAGAGAAAAAAAGGCGGGACGGGTCTGGGGTTGAGTGTGGTCTCAAATATTATTAAAAGACACGGTGGCAGGATATGGGCTACAAGTGAGATTGGTGTGGGCACTACATTTGTTGTAAGATTGCCTATAGATATGGAATTAAAAAAGGAGCTGAGGGGTTATGGATAGACCGGCGCCGTCACTGCTTGTAGTGGACGATGAGGATTATACGCGTAATTTTCTGAGAAAGCTTTTTCAGGGGAAGGGCTATGATATCCATGTGGCAGCGGATGGATACACAGCCATAGATATCTTTAAAGGCTCTGCGATAGACCTTGTTCTCCTTGACCAGAGGATGCCTGGCATAAGCGGCATTGAGGTCTTGAAGACCCTTAAAGAGATGGATAATGATCTGACCGTGATTATGATGACCGGTTACGGAACGATTGAACAAGCTGTTAAAGCTATGAAGTTGGGGGCTTACTACTATCTTACAAAACCTTTTAACAACATTGAGGAGGTAGAGCTTACCGTTGAAAGGGCGCTTAAAGAGAAATCGCTCAGGGATGAAAACAGATACCTCAAGGCGCGATTGAATGATGTTCTTTCCTTTGATGGTATTGTAGGCAAGAGCAAGGTGATGACGCAGATTATAGAGCTTGTGAAAAAGATTGCCCCTCTTGACTCTACCATCATCCTGTCGGGTGAGACAGGGACGGGAAAGGAACTTATTGCCAAGACCATCCATCGTAACAGTCTCAGAGTAAACAATAAATTCGTTGCCGTCAACTGCGGCGCTCTGGCGGAAGGTCTTTTGGAGAGTTCTATCTTTGGTTTTGAAAAAGGGGCGTTTACAGGCGCACATGCCTTGCGTAAGGGGCGTTTTGAACAAGCCCATCATGGCACTTTATTTTTAGATGAAATTGGTGATATGCCCGCAGAG
>JALXFI010000208.1 GCA_027069035.1 bacterium | reverse complement strand
CAATAGGAATAATTGCGGCAGTTGCTCTCATAACAGTTGGCGCCTTAATTGTTCAAAATTTAAACGCTTCAGAATTCTGCGAGGTGGAAAGAGGATACGTCTGCGCAGCCAAAAAGCCGGTCACCTGCGTGTGCCCTGAAGGATATGAATGGAAAGTAGTTAAGATAGGCTGGGGACCATGCACTGCTTCTGGTAAGGGAGACTGTCCTGCTGTGACGAAAAAACGCGTTAAAAAGTCTTTAAAAACAACCTTCGTAATGATTCACTTTGAAGTTGGTGCCTATAACTGGCCCTGGTTTAAAGATATTGCCTATGGTTCAACGGTTAAAAACCTAAAATATCAAAAGGCGCTATGGCCAACGGCGGTAAGACTGGTGAACCTGGCAGACAGATACGGCATTAAGCTTACGCTTGTCTTAAATCCTCAATGGGCGGAATATATTCTTAAAGACCCCCAAAAAGTAGAAATTGTCAAAGAATGGCAGGATAGCGGGCACGAAATTGCCTTTCATCACCATGGATTTGAACATCTTGACTGGAACGGATATTCCAATATAAAAACTCAGGAAGTTTTAAGAGATCCCAGATATCGCGGAACCGTTGAAGAAGGCTTTGCTTATGTTAAAAGGCTGGCTGCTCCTCATGAAGTTGCGGTAGGCACATTGACTGATTGGCAAACTGATTTAGTTAACGATATTAAGATAATGACTATAGGAGGAGGACGTCATGGCAACGGCGTCAGTGACGCTGTAAGCGAACCTGATGTTATCAACATTAATGGAAAAAACATCACAATTATAAAGCACGGATTTCTTGAATCAACCTATAGAAACAACAGCAAAACCGACAGTGTTTTAGAGAAATTCAAGAAGCTATATCTTGAGACGGGGGATAATAAAATATTCGGAATCGTGACGCACGTGCATGATTATCACAGATATCCAAAGACACTTCAGGAGTGGTTTGAGTTTTTAAAAGAACAAAAAGCAAAGGTAAAGACGGTTTCTGAAATAATTGAAGATGTTCAAAAGAAAACTATTGGTTATGAACGCTCTCCGTTTGGGATTTTTTCTCCTTATGGTGAGGTGTTGGTAGTTGATAAAGCAGATTTTACTAGCAAGAATGAAATTTCAAGGTATCTAAGGGATATTGGAGTGAAATGGATACAAGAATTACCGTTCATTGGATTTAGTAACATTCCCAATGGGATTGAGATTTATTCAAGAGTTGGTCGAGAAGCAGGGATGAGTTCAAATACGATCAATGACCCAAGTATAGTAGAAAGATATAAAGCTGAATTAAGAGAAGTAATAAGAAAAAACAAAGACAGGGTGAAATATTGGGAGGTTGATACAGAGCCCAGTGGAATAGGAGGCTGGAATGATAATCCTCAAGGATATGCAAAACTTCTGAAGATAACATATAAGATAGTTAAAGAAGAATGTGCTGACTGCAAGATAATCTTTGGCGGTTTGCCAGGTATAGAACTTAATGACATATATTCCAAAAGTGCAAAGTTTCTAAAAAGAGTATTAGAAGCAGGTGCTGTTGGCTATTTTGACGGTTTAGAGTTTAAGCAACATCATGTCAGTGCTAAAGATTATCTCCTGCTTAAAAACAAAATCCATACCGTTGATAAGATTCTTGCTCAATATGGAATAAACATACAAAAAATACCTATTTTTATAGAAGCTGCAATGTATGATGGCAACCCAAATGATCCTGTACCAAAGCTATTAGAAAGAGATTTGCCAGTACAGACAGAAAAAGAGCAGGCAGAAAGTCTTATTAAACTCTATGTATATGGGACATCATTGGGAATAGATAAAGTGTTTTGGAACCTGATTTATGAAAGAGGCGACTATGAGCCTGGACATATAAAACCTTTCGCCCAAAATCCATTTAATCATTATGGTCTAATTAATAATCCGACCAATAATGATAACAAAGACTGGAAAAAACTTGCCTACTACACCTACAAACTAATGGTTGAAAAACTAGAAGGCTCCAACTGGAACAATGTTAAGGCTATTCAAGAAGAAAATGGCATCCACATCTACAAGTTTGTAAAGAAAGATACCGGAAAACCAGTATGGGTTGCTTGGAACGACAACGGCGCCCCCCAAACAATCACAATATCAGGAATAGGCTCAAATAAGGCAAAAATCACAGGAGCAGTGCCAAAGTATAATTCCGGAAGGGATGTGAAGGATTATGAAACCGCTTTTAACGAGGAGACTAAAGAAGTAAAAGACAGGAAGGCGACAATTATTTTGGGAGAAACTCCTGTGTTTGTTGAGGAGGAATGAAACAATGAAAAAAGCAACTACCGTAACAATAGGAATAATTGCGGCAGTTGCTCTCATAACAGTTGGCGCCTTAATTGTTCAAAATTTAAACGCTTCAGAATTCTGCGAGGTGGAAAGAGGATACGTCCGCACAGCCAAAAAGCCGATTACCTGCGTGTGCCCTGAAGGATATGAATGGAAAGTAGTTAAGATAGGCTGGGGACCATGCACTGCTTCTGGTAAGGGAGACTGTCCTGCTGTGACGAAAAAATGCGTTAAAAAACACGCCTGGGAGAATGCTTCCTCGGTATCAGGAACTGGCGTTGTTAGATACATTAGCTTTGAAGGCGGATTTTACGGAATAATTTCTGATGACAGCAAACAATACAATCCGATAAATCTTCCGAAAGAGTTCAAAAAAGACGGATTAAGGGTTTCATTTAAAGGAGAAAAAGCAGATGTTGTTGGAATTCGCACGTGGGGAACGACAATTAAGATAACCGATATTAAAAAGGAAGAGAGCGAGGGAGACAGTAACGGGTCTGGAGAGGTGTCGTTTAATCTCATTAAGGTTGTGGATGTTGACAAACCCGACGGCTACCGCCCTGAAATTGCTGCCACTAAAGACAGGGTGTTTGTTGTCTACGCCTATAACCCCCCTAGATCAGGAAGAGATATAAGAGTAAAGATATTTAATAAAGAGATGGACAAGGAGATTGTTACAAAGACGATTGTTTCGCATGGCAATAACGGCGGTCCCACTGACATAAGAATTGCCAGCGACAGTAACTATCTCTATGCTTTTTACGAGGTTGGAAACAGGCAATCAAAAACCTCTTCTCTTTACGGAGCAAAATACTCTTTAAACGATGATTTTGAAAGGGTTGCCTATACGGGAGCTATAGCCACAGGCCGGGCCTATAATGTCCAGCAGGCCGGAGATGAAAGAAAAGACGACCCCGAGGTTTTTCTCGATGACAAATATGTGTATGTCATAACAATGTATCGCGGCAGCTTCTCGAAGAGCGGCAAGACGAAGTATCATGTGCGGCGCTTTGACAGGAACCTTAATCTTATTTCCGAGTTTGATCTGGATCTGTCGCAGATAGCTGATGGGGCGGCAGGTCAGCCTTCTGCAATTTATGAAAACGGTTATTATTATATGGTATTCAGGACAACTACCGGGGAATACCCAGCAACGGCAATAGATTGGCAATGCCCGTCTGATTTAATAATGGCTAAGATGGACAGTAATTGGAAAGTGGTAGACTCAAAAATCATTGCTAGCGATAAGAACAGCAAAGGTGAGGAGTATATCGAGGGGTATGTAACGGGAATTGATTCGGATGATGAGTATTTTTACATCGCTTACAACCGCAAGGACTCAAGCGGCATGGCCTCGGTGATAAAGATTTTCGATAAAAACTGGAGGCCTGTATTAACTCACGAGTATAAACATACAACTATGAAGCGAGGAAGGCCTGATGGATTCAGATTTGATGCTAACAGAGAAGGTGGTATGCAGACATATTTAAGAAGAATAAGAAGAGGCGTAGGCGAAATAAAACGTAGGTCTATATTTAGAGAAAGAGGAGGAAGAGTGAGACCATCTATATATACGCAAAAAAACAGGGTATATGCAGGAAATAACGGTGCAGAGGTCTATATATTTCTTTTTAACAGTAAGCATGCATCTTAACCCAACAAAGAGAAAGGAAAAACAAGAGTCGTTTAGATGCCTATCTGTGATTGTATCCTGGTATATCTATCAGTCTTAAAAAGGAAATCTCTTATGAAAGATATTATCGTAGAAGCAATTAAATCGCTAATCGATTTAACCAAGTGGGATAAGACAATTTTTGAGGTAGTTTGCCGAACAGCTTGCGGATGTGGGGTTGCGTTATTGGAATCTATCGAATGATGAACTAGCCAAGGATGGTTTTCTGCGTCGTTATATTCCTGACTTTATTGTAAAGACTGGTGAAGCTATGTTTGTTGTTGAAACCAAGGGTCGAGAAGATGTTGATGTAGCAGCAAAAGATTTACAAGCCAAACGTTGGGCGAAGGAGGCAAGCAAGCGGACTAACGAGGTGTGGGAATTCTTGCGTGTTGATCAGAAAGAGTTTGAGAAGGCAAGGTACAGCAGTTTTGAGGAGTTGCTGGTTTAGGAATCGCTTGCTTTAAGAGGAATGTGAAATCAAAACCCAGATGAAGATCTATTGAGGTAGAGTGTTTAAATGGCAAGCTTGGCAGAATCAAATGCCTGCTGTGTAAAAGCTAATGAATGTGGCTTTTTGAAAGAACACATGTGGCTACAGAGCAAAAGGATAATTGGACAGATTATGAATTTAGTGTTAGCTTTCGCATAAAGGAGGAGAGTGACAGGTACAGGCTCTTTTTCGCTGGGTGACAGCAATCTGATGTTGGCGGAAGGGTAGCTTTTTTTAAACTGCTTGAAAATTGAGGGAGCAAATTTTGCCTTTTTAAGAAAAGAGGAGAGTAGTTTATACTGATGGCAGCTAAAAAGTTTTGGAGATGCAATGTCTGCAATGATATTCACTATGGGGTTGCCGGGCCAGAGATTTGCCCAACTTGCAATACTCCCAATGCTTATGTGGAGATAACTGAAGAAGAAGCTAAAAAGGTAATGGGGCTTACCAAGTAGCAGATATTAAATCAGTGGATAAGCAAGAATTAATAAAGATTTGGGAAAGATTTGCAGAAGGCAATGATTTTATGCTTAACCCAGATGAGCAAAAGGTTGAGCTTTTAGCTCAAGGGGTGTTAAACAATGAAGAGAATTATGGTCTTAAATACTGTCCTTGCCGAGTAACAACCGGAGATTTTAAGGAGGACCTTCAGCTAATATGCCCCTGTAATTTTAAAGTTCAGAAAACTTGGCAGGAGAAGGGTGAATGTTGGTGCAGCCTATTTGTAAGGAGAAAGCAAGATGGCTGAGATAATAATGCATCATGGGGGCAGAATGCCCTCACTGTCTAGCCATGATGCCTTTAGTTGAGAGACTAGAGAAAGAAACAAAGGTAAAAGTGACCAAAAAGAAGTATGGCATAATGAGCAGAACAAAGAAGGAATGAGATTTCATAAAGAAGTGATAGCTCCTGCTTGTGGTGGCAGCTTAGGAGTTCCTTGCTTTTTTAGTGAAAAGACTAACAAGGCTTTATGTGGGGAAGTTCCCTATCAGGAATTTAAAGAGTGGGCAGTGAAAAATGGATAAGCTAGGTCTTTCTTAAGGCTTGCTACTTTGTAGCTTATGGGTAAGTCGGTAATTTCAGCTAGCCGAAGAACAGATATTCCTGCTTTTTACTCAGATTGGTTTGTTAATCGATTAAGATCTGGTTACTTATATGTAAAACACCCTTTTTCAAAAGAGCAGTTATATGTGTCTCTTAAGCCGGAGAGGGTAGAAGCAATTGTTTTTTGGTCAAAGAACTTCTCTCCTCTTTTAAGCAAGTTAGAAGCAATAGAGGAAGTAACCAAGAATCTCTTTTTTCATTTTACTATAACCGGTAATCAGGAGCTTGAGCTTAATGTTCCTCCTTATGAGGAAGCAGTAGAGGATTTTATTTACTTAGCTAAAAGATACTCATCTCGTCAATTAATTTGGAGATTTGATCCAATTTGCATTACTAACAAACTTAGCTTCAAGTTTTATGAGGATCTGTTTATTAAATGTGTTAAAAGATTAAAAGGACATGCTAGGAAGTGCTATATAAGCTTTGTTACTCCA
>JALXFI010000207.1 GCA_027069035.1 bacterium | reverse complement strand
GTTCAAAAACTTGTTTTAAGCTCAAAAGAGAGGATAAGGGATGAACTCTTTTATCTCTTTGACTCCAGAGAATCTTATAAGCATATAGAAAAACTGAACCACCTTAAAATCCTTAAAGAGATTTTTCCATGGATAGACAGGGATGTCGTTTTTATTACCCTTAAGAGGATTGACAGACTCTTAAACTCGATAGGCGACTTTGGCGGAAGATTCAGCAAAGACATTTTGAGGCACCTTAACCGTACTGTAGATAATATGCCGCGATATGCCTTTCTTAAATTTTCAGCGCTCTTGTGCGACTGTGCTTATGACATTAATGGATTGAAGGAGTTTAAACATTCGTTAAAGCTTGGCAGAAGGGGATTGAGGATTTTAAGGGATGTCTTGATCGGTAGTAATGAGTGTAAGACTCTGTGCGAGGGGGGGCTTGAAGCAAGAAAGACGGCCGCTTTTTTCATGGAGTATGGGGAAAATGGTGTAGAGGTGGCCTTGCTTACCGTGTCTGAAGGTTTTGATGCTGGAGATGAAGGAATCGACTCAAAGGCGGAAGGCCTGTTATTGTATTATTTTGAAGATTTTTTAATGAATAAGCCGGAGCCCCTTCTTTCCGGAGAAGATATTATAGAACTTTTTAATGTTGAGCCGGGGAAGGAACTTGGCGGTCTGATAAGATCATTAAGAAAGGCGGAACTTGACGGCAGGGTAAGCTCAAGGAAAGAGGCTGTAGAATTTATAAAAAGGGCGAAAGATAAATATTAACCCATGAAGCCGCATAGAAAGACCGTGCCTTTTATTCTTTAGACCTTGTAAATTTATAAATACAGTTGGCAGGACTCCTGCCGGCCTTTTAAACCCTTGTGCTTTTTAGATGCCTCACTCGAATCCCTGACCCCTTGAATCCTTTAAACCCATAACTTCAGTAGACTTTTTTACGAAAGAACCTTCTTTTCTTGCCATCTCATCAAATGAGGCCGGCGTATTATTAAAATAGAGCATCCTGTATCTGTAATAGGATGTGAGCACCTTTTTAACATACCTTCGTGTTTCGCTGAACGGGATGTCTTCTACAAACTCCTCGATGGATATGTTTTTCTTTTTTTTAAACCATCTGCTTACCTTGCCGGGGCCTGCATTGTAGGCGGCGATGGCAAGCGGGGCGTTGCCGTTAAATCTGTTCAGCATCTTTTTTATATACCATGCCCCGAACCTTATGTTGCTTTCAGGGTCAAAGAGGCTCTCTTTATTAAAGTTTTTGTCTTTAAGATTCTTCGCTATAAAACTGCCTGTAGATGGTATTATCTGCATAAGCCCGCGTGCGTCAGAGAGCGAGACACCACCGGGGTCGAAACTACTCTCTTCGCGTATAACTGCATACAAAAGGGCTGGACTGATGTTGTATTTTTTGGATTCCCGTTCGACAACCGTCTTAAAACCCATCGGATAAGATAACTTCCAGATAACCGAATCCGTGCCTATCGAGGCGCTGTACAGGTAGTTAACGGCATAGTTGAGAGACCTGTGAAAATCATTGGCCTTAAAGAGAAGGTTTGAAAGGCCTAAAATTTCTTTTTCGTTGCCTTTTTTAATTTTTTTTGCATAACTTATCAACTCTTTTCTTGCCATTTTAAAAAGTCCGATGTCTATAAGGGATTTTGCCCGCTTAAACTCTAAGGACTTGTAGTTGTCGGCAGTATCATTATATAAACTTTTCTTTGTTAAGGCAGGTTGATGGCCTGTATTTGAGTCCCCGAGAGATTTTAGCGCCAGAAGCGTATAGTAGGTCGGATGTGTCGATGATGCAAGTCTCTTGAGCAGTGAAGTTTTTTCTTTATTGTTTCCCTTTAAGCCGGCCACATTGGCAAGCCAGTACTGTGCCTCTTTATTTAAGGGAAATGGGCCTAAGCTGAGTTTTTTAAGGTACTTTTCCGACTCGTCAAGTTTCCCGATACGGTAGGCACTCCATGCAAGCTCTCTTATGATGGTCCATCGCATAGGATTTTTTGGATACGCCCTGTACGCCGATTTAAGTATATCCATATAGGCGTTAATATCTTTCCTTTCCCCGTTG
>JALXFI010000206.1 GCA_027069035.1 bacterium | reverse complement strand
TATAACATGCCTGAGTATATTGATAAAACCAGCGTACCTGAGGGCTCCGGCATTGCAGGCAAGGTTATGAAGACAAAGATGCCTGTGCTCCTCGACGACTACCCCGCCCACCCGCAAGCGGTAAAATCTTTTATAAACGCAGGAGTAAAAAGTCTTACTGCGGTTCCTCTTGTAAGCGGAGAAAAAGTTCTTGGTGCGCTGGGGGTTTTTCGTTTCAGCAGTAGTAAAAAATTTTCAAAAAGCGATATAAGAGTGCTTTCCGTGGTTGGCATAGAAGCAGGGATTGCACTTCAAAATTCAAGGCTTTATGAAGAGGTATTAAGATCAAAGATTACATGGGAAAGCACCTTTGACGCGATAACCGAGGGCATAGTTATCCTTGATACGGATTTAAGGATCGTAACTGGAAACAGGATATTCTTTGAAGAGTCCGGTATTAGCGCAGAAAAGGCCGTTGGTATGCCGTATTATGAGGTTTTTTTAAATAAGCAATCGATACCCTCGGATTCAGCCTGTCTGCTTGCGCTTAAAAACAGAAGGGCCTTTGACAAAGAGTATGAACACGGAGACAAGACCATACGTGTAAAGGCATTTCCCCTTTTTGACTCAAAAAAACGACTTATAGGTGTTGTGGCGGTTTTAAAGGACGTTACTGAAGAAAGATACATGAAGGCAAGGCTCCTGCAGGCAGAAAAGATGGTTTCAGTCGGAGAGCTCGTCTCCGGTGTTGCCCATGAACTGAACAACCCCCTTACCAGTGTTTTGGGTTATTCACAACTGCTTCTCGGGAAAGAACTTGATGAAAACATTAAAAGAAATCTTGAAAAGGTAGCATCCGAGGCAGAGAGGGCATCAAAGATCATACAGAGTCTTCTTGTATTTGCCAGAAAGAGCAGGCCTGAAAAGAAATCTATAAGTATAAATGAGCTTATAAGAAAAACACTTAAACTTAAAGAATATGAACTAAAGGTAAATAATATCGATGTTATGCTAAATCTTGATAAAGACCTGCCTCTGACAAGGCTCGATGCTCATCAATTCCAACAGGTCTTTATAAATATGCTTTCAAATGCCGAAGATGCATTAAGAGAAGGACATATAAAAAACGGCCGAATAGATGTCAGCACAACGGTATCTCCCTCTCTATTTAGCAAAAAAGATGTTATAAAGATCGTTTTTGCCGATAACGGACCGGGCATACACCCTGAAATGGCGGACAGGGTATTTGACCCGTTCTTTACTACAAAAGAAGTCGGCAAGGGAACAGGGCTCGGCCTTTCCATTGCCTATGGAACGGTAAAGGAACACAACGGAGAAATATATGTAAAAAACAGAGGCTCAGGCGGTGCAGAGTTTGTTATGGAGATTCCCATATATCCTGTGTCAAAGGTTGTGCATGGCAAAAGAAAGGTTAAGGTTCAAGATGGCCTGCAAAGAGAATTTAAAGGCAAAAGGGTTCTTACCATTGATGATGAACCGTATATAGTTGAACTTATTGAGGAGATATTAGGCCGAGACGGCCATGAAGTGGAAAAGGCGCTTACAGGGGAAGAGGGGTTGAGGAAACTCTATGGCGATATATATGACCTTATCTTCCTTGATATAAAGATGCCCGGGCTTGACGGAATGGAGGTATACAACCGGATAGCCAGAGAAAGGCCGGAACTTCTTAAAAGGCTGGTCTTTTTAACGGGCGATGTTGTGGGAATGGATACGATGTCGTTTCTTAACAAATCGGGATGCTCTTATATAGGCAAACCTTTTGGTATGAAGGAGGTTAGAAAGATAGCTATGGATGTGCTTCAAAAGGGTTTGTAAAAGTGATAAGATTTAAAGAACTAAAAAACAGCCTGCCGCCTTTTACTTTAACCCAAAAACAGAGATAGGTTTTTGGGTAAATTGGCAAGACGCTTTAAATGCAAGGCCGCAGGCGATTTTTCTTTTGAGGCGTACATAACCGGTACGGTGAGAAAGAAAATCGCTGAGAACACAGCAGTTAAAGATGTATTGCCAATTTAAAATCCCGCTATCGCGGGATTTGGGTTTAAGGTATTCCTGAAACTATAACAG
>JALXFI010000205.1 GCA_027069035.1 bacterium | reverse complement strand
TGTTATTAATGAAACTGCAAACAACAGGGAACTAAAAAAAGAAAAGGTTTTTGATATTATCGATCAACTTTCGGTGTGTGAGGATGCCTCGCTTGCCGTATCAGGCGGCGAACCGCTGCTTCATAAGGACTGCATTGATATCTTGGATTATGCTGCAAGAAGAGTAAAGACAAGCCTTTCAACAAACGCAACCCTGATAAACAAAGAGACCGCAAAAAGACTCTCTCGGCTTAATGTAAGTTTTCAGATAAGCATGGATGGGCATGAATCTTATTTGCATGACGCTGTCAGAGGGGATGGCGCTTATGAAAAAACCATTGCAGGCATAAGGCTGCTGCAAAAACAAGGGGCAGGCGATAGAATAACTCTATTCATGACTGTAATGAAACACAATATAGAGTTTGTTCCGAATTTTATTAAGTTTGCAGAAGATATGGGGATACCATCCATACGTCTCCTTTCGCTCCAGTGTCTTGGAAGCGCCGGATCATCATGGCACGATATCAACCCGACTCCGCAGGAATACTCAAAACTTTACACTTATCTTTATCAGGATTTGCCAGACACCACATTACAGATAGGCAGAGGTCTTCAAGGGTTTCTTCTTGATATACCGGACGGCGACAGGTGGTGCCGTCTGGGTGATACCCTTATGGTAGATTCCGGTGGAGATATCTATCCCTGTTCTCTTATGACACACCCCGAATTTCTCATAGGCAATATTGAGAATATGAGCCTTGAAAAAGCGTTGAATTCAGATAAGTTAAAAGGGATAATTAACGTATGTTCTAAAAGAGAGGAACGGATAGAAAAATGCAGGAACTGCGCATGGAAAAACTTTTGCCAGGCAAGCTGCCCGGGGAGTGTCTTTTCTCAAAAGAACACCTTTCAGGCAACTGATGAGCTTTGCGATATCAGAGAGAGACTCTATACGGATATGATGTTTGCCATGGCAGAGAAAAAATGGACGCATCGGTTTTAAGACAGTGGGGGGAGTGCGATATGAAATGGACCTAACAAAAAAATAAATTTTTCAGTATTTTCAGACATAGGGAGAAAGATTGTTTGAGCAATATTCATAAATTATAAAAAAAGAGGTATGGTATGAAAAAGGAAAGATTTGTTAGAAAATTGGATGGAAAAAGCAGGTTTATTAAAAGAAATTCAAATAATATGGATGCCCCTATATGTTCCATTGTATTATTACTATTCCTATTATTTACACTTGCCCCAACCAATACTGTACATGCCGTTAAAAGTTATATAAATATGAGAAGTAAAAGTTTAAATAATGAATATTTATTAAAAATATTACGATTGTTGTCATGCATTATTATAATTGAATTGATTTTTCTATCAGGATTTAAGAACGTTTTGGCTGTTCCGGCTGCACCTGTGATTATTACTTTACGACAACCTGATGGTACAAAATTTAAGGCACGACCATTTGGAGACGAATGGAACAATGGTTTAGAAACCATTGAAGGTTATACGATCATTAAAGATAAAGTAACTAAGTGGTGGTTCTATGCTGAAATGGGGCCAAACAACTTGCTTTCCGCATCACATTTGAGGGTAGGTAAAGATAGCCCGGATAGCCTTCCAAGGGGCCTAAGAAATAAGAAAAAGGCAAGCCCTAATAATCTTTCCCCAATGTCTATTAATGGATTAAATATTAAACCAAAATTTTCTCCAGTTCCAGCTACTGGAACACAAAATGTACTCATTATACTTGTAAACTTTACAGATCAATTAATAACAACAAGTGCATCTGATTGGAATTCTGCATTTTTTGCTGGTGTTAACAGTGTTAGAGATTACTACAATGAGGCTTCGTATGGTAATTTAGATATTACTCCTGCCCAAGAAAATTATGATATCCCAAACGATGGAGTAGTAGAAGTTTACATGGGATATAATCATCCAAACAGTAATGATCAGACAATAAGACGTCAATTGGCTTATGATGCTATTGTAGCTGCTGACCCATATGTTAATTTTTCATCTTTTGACTTTGACGGCAATTCTGCACTATCAACTGATGAGCTACATATAGTTATTGTAGCTGCAG
>JALXFI010000204.1 GCA_027069035.1 bacterium | reverse complement strand
GAATATAGGATATAGGTGGTGCTCGTTTCCATTTTTACTTATTCCACTTTTCCTCTATATAGTGCCCGCCAGAAAAGTGCTTATTTTTATGACTGAAGGGGGTAAGGTCGGGGTGGTTATCATGTAGGAAATATGAACCCACTCGAAATTTTGCCTTGTCAGTTGATTTTTTGACTATTTTTCGTGTATAAAAGACCTTTTTTGAGCAAAATCGACAACTATGGACATAGGTTCCCCAGGCTATGCTTTGACCACATGACTTGAAAATCTGTTTGATGCCGCTATGCGCCCCTTTGATGTTTTCTTTGCTTGAAGAAGTAGATGTAGGCCTATTCTTTTTAAATTGTAGGCTCCTACGGCTAATCCTATGTATCTTTTGAAGTGCTCATAGCCTTTATCCGGACATCTGTCCAAGCCACAGTGTTCTAATTCGTTAATATTAGATTCAATAGCACTATGTTTATGCCGTAGTTTTTTAAATATTGACCTTTGTTCTTCTTCCGCTTCTATTTGATTGCACTTACCTTTTTTGGGTAGTACTACAGTTGTAACTTGTTGAGATAAAAGACTCTTGTTTTCTTTATCCCAATAGCCTTTATCAAAACTCCAGCTTTCAATGCTATATCTTGACATCCTTTCTAATAGCTGTGGAACTATTTGTGAATCACACTCATGATCCATAATATGATAATCTACAATCATATTATACTGGTCTGTTGTAATTGATAGTTTTTTGCCAAGCTCTACATTTGGTCTCATTTTTCCTTTTGTTATCCATTCCGTATACTCTTCAAATATGGAAAACATTTTTTCTGAATGAGGAATTTTCTCTCCTTTGAGTACTCGGCGATATAGTAAGTCTATATGTTTTTCCAACAACTCCATGAACCTAACTAAATGCGTTATTATTACTACATCTAAATTATCTTCTTGTGACAAAAACTCCCTTGATTCTTTCAGTTTTTTTAACAGTGCTTTTGCTTTTGCCAGATACTCCCTTACACAGGATTTTAAACGCTCCTCTTTTCCCTTGCCCCCTGAAACACTGGCTCGACCTATGGCCCTCATTTTGTTTTTCAGTTCTTTACGCCAATTGTTTATCTTTCTCCAGCCGGAAATATGCTGCTGCTCTAGCAGTTTACTTATCATATCCAGGCTTTTTCTAGCACTGTCCCACAATAAGTTATAGTCCGTCGGAAAATGAACATTACTCTGCACTACGAAACTATCTGTTTTTAAGCGCAATGCAGTGTCTTCTTTTTTTTTAAACACTTTATGGCCGAATTCCACTATCACATCATTAAGCTCCATTACGGTCTTATCGTCCAACAATGAAACATTATCAATGATTGTTTGATAGTGAAACTGCTTTTTGGGAAATCCACCATAGCTTTCTATTCCCATGATTTGGCGGACCAGTGAATCATAATTGGCCACATGTTCTAACTCATCATAACTGAGATTTTGGCATAGACGGACTTGTGAAAGCACAAAGATGTGCCACAAATCCATACCCGGACGGCCTGTTTTATTGTTCTTTGGAAATATTTCTCTCTCAAGAATCTCGAATACTTTTTCATTCCACTTAGGGTCTGAAAATATCTCTTTTAGTGCAGAACACAAACTGGGCAATGCGCCACTTCTTTTGGATGTTGGAATTTCAGTATCCTCGATTAGCAGGTAACCTACTTTCAATTGTTGCTCGAATCTCTTTCTCATATTTGAATCTATGACTAATAATGCCTTCTTTTGGGCGAATCTAAACTCTTTAACGCCTTAAAGGTAAGCACTTTATCTATTTTGACCAAATAAATCTCTATTAGATTCAAAATAATTTGTAGCTATATATTGCTGATTTATAACTTTTTATAGGTTTTCTGGCAGACACTACGTAGAAGGCAAAAAAGTAATTGCGAAAGAGGGGAGGGACATACGCATCGGGTAGAGTGCCCATCCGGGATAAAAACGCCAAAACCAAAGAAACCCCAAACCCCAACAGAGCCAGCAGGACGAAACCCTTTCGGGCCCGGCCAAGTACCTCACGGCGAAGAATGTGATCGATCCATTTGGAG
>JALXFI010000203.1 GCA_027069035.1 bacterium | reverse complement strand
GTTTAATTACATTACTATCTATATAATCAATATTTTTAATATTTTCAAGCACTGTAGCGCCGGATACGGTGATGTTATCATTTATCATTTTGCCAAGCCTTGAGAGTACAGCCCCAACACCGCCCGCCGCATCAACATCTTCCATAAAGAATTCGCCGGCCGGCCTTAAAGAAGTAATATGAGGGGTCTCCCTGCTCAATCTGTCAAATGTCTCAAGCGAGAGAGCTACACCTGCATTCTTTGCTATCGCAGAAAGGTGGAGTATGGTGTTGGTAGAACCTCCAAGGGCCAGGTCCACTCTTATGGCATTTTCAAATGCCTCTTTTGTAAGTATCTTTCGCGGAGTTATGCCCTCTTTTACTATCTCAACCGCTCTCTCCCCGCTAAGATAGGCAATGCGCCTCTTCTCCGACGACACGGCAAGCGCAGTGCCGCAACGGGGAAGAGACATCCCCAGCGCCTCTGTAAGACAGTTCATTGTATTTGCCGTATACAGTCCCTGACATGAACCTGGCCCGGGACAGGCGCCAAGCTCACAGGCATTAAGTTCTTTTTCTCCGATCTCACCTTTTTTAAACCTTGCCATTGCCTCAAATGTATCTCTCACAAACGAAAGCCTTTTACCCTTAAATCTGCCTGAAAACATCGGCCCTGCCGTAACGACAATAGAGGGTATATCTGTCCGCGCTGCAGCCATAAGCATACCGGGCGTTATCTTATCACAGTTTGTAAGAAGAACAAGGCCGTCAAGGGCATGGGCCTCGGCAATAGATTCAACCATATCGGCTATCAACTCCCTTGAAGGCAGTGAGTAATGCATCCCCCTGTGTCCCATGGCAATGCCGTCGCATATCCCTGGTATGCCGAAGATAAAAGATATGCCGCCGGCCGCGTGTATCCCCTTTTCTATGTTCCGTTCAAGCTCTCTCATACCTATATGTCCGGGTATAAGATCCGTAAAACTGCTTGCAAGTCCGATAAAAGGACGGCCTATCTCTTTTTTAGGCACACCTGTAGCATAAATCAGTGCCCTGTGAGGCGTGCGCTCAAGCCCCTTTTTTATTCTGTCACTTCTCACAATGTCTCTATAATACTCATTGTTAAAACTGTAAACATATAGGTTTCTATATGCAACATCAGTTGCCAACCCTATATCTTGAAAGGATTATTTCCATCTTATCCTTTTCAGCGAGTTTCAGTTTTTGGATTTTTTTCCTTGTTATCTGCGCATCTGTAGTAAGATAAGACTTCTTATCTATCTCGGCAAGTTGTTTCTTATACTCTTCATGAGCTGAATAGACCTTCTTAAACTCCTCATCCTTTTCTAAAAGATCTTTAATAAGCTTGCCATTTTCCTTTTCAGCCATAGCCCCCTCCTTATACATTTATATTTAATTATTAAAAAATATTATCACCCGATGAGCGCTGATTATTATTCAAATAATTTAGAAAGACAAAAAATTTCCAACAGGACAGGGAACACAGCCCTTACAAGAAGTCGATTAATAATGCCATAGATGTAACTATTTCTTTAAAAAAAAACAGGAAGATAAGAAAAAACTTACTTTGCAAAAACCGTGTAAACGCTGTCAAGCATGGGCAACCCTTTCCCTTTGTCTTTTCTTATCCTTAAGTTGAGAACATTCTTCACAGGCATACTTTATATTGTGTTTTATGGAAAGCCTATCGTAATTTTTGTCAATAGCCACCCTTTTAACTCTCTTTGTTTCTTTACCGCAAAAGTCACATCTTAGCATCTTATTTCCCCCCAAATAATTATACTAAAGATTTCACACTTACTCTAACATTCTCTGTCAAAAGTGTCAACTTGGATTTGTGTTTGGGGTTGCCGTTTCATAACCGGTGTTTGTCTTCAGATAACAATCATATTCGACTCCTTTTTTATCCAGAAGATCTAATACCAGGGGTTTGACCTTGCCGGTAAAACGTATGCTGAGTCCGCATCCTGCGACAAGCCTTCCGGGTGTAGGGATCAATCTGAACTCAATCTCATCTTCCTTTAGCAGGCTCTCGGCCTTAAGCGCGGTATGGGTGGATTTGAATACAAGTATGTAGCAAGTCGTGGCATCAGTTCTTATTTTTTGCATAATGACCTTTTATCCGTTTGTTTATTACAGAATAGTGAATATTGAGGTAATCTGCAACTTCTCTTTCAACCATGAATAAACCTCTTTTACGGCTTTAAGTTTTTCGTCGGTAAATTCCTCTGTGCATTTCTGATAAAATTTCTTTTGCTCTTCCGGATACCTGGCTTGAGAATGAAACTCCATAAACCTGGCAAGTTTTTTCATTGTCTCGTCGGGGACTTGAAAAGTTAGCTTTTCGGCCAGCAGAGTTAAAGAATGGGTATAAGGCGCATGTTCACAAATCGATTTAACTACTAAAGCCTTCAGCAGCTTTTCCAGCGCCAGGTGCCCATAAACAAAGCATACGGATATTTGGCTGTTTGATACATTGCATCAGCCACGCCCATATCATACTCAGCGCCTTCAAGCCAATATTGAACTGTTTTTTCTATGTCAAATTCTAACATGAAATTACTTCAACCGGACAATTTCTTTATGTTTTTCTATGACATACCCTTCACTATTCTCTTTGATGTGCAAGCCAACTTCTTCCTTATCGTCAACTAATAATCTTCCCTTCCCACAAATCCCGCAAGAAGTTTCTAAACGGCATTATTCGTATTGGCCCATGAATCCTTTCTTCTGTTTCATTGCATACGACCAGGGCTTTACGCGGTGAATATTCTTTTGTAAATGTGATCAGAGGCCGCAAGTCCCTGCTGTCGACACGGGCTGCACCTTTAACTTCAATAGCAACTTCACCATCGCCTATCACAAAGTCAACTTCCATTCCTGACCTTGTCCTCCAGAAATTTATTTCATAATCCAGGCCGGTGTAGGACCTGTGGGCTGCCATCTCCATCAAAATGAAGTGTTCAAATGCCTTTCCGAACACCTCGCCCTTTGCCTCTTCAATGCGCCGCTTTACTATTGCACCTGCGACTCCCACGTCAAATAAATAGAATTTTGCCGCCCTGGTTATGACCTGACGGCCCTGCCTCTTCTTGAAGGGTTCGATCATGGTTCCAAGAAGCGTATCGATTAGTATCTGGTAATACTCTTTTACAGTTTTGGCATCCACACCACATTCACGCGCTATGTTTGAAAAATTCGTGATTTCACCGTGGGAGTACCCCATTGCATCAAAGAACCTGGAAAATGCAGGAATATTGCGGGTCAATCCTTCATCAAAAACTTCCTCTTTTAAATAGTCCTTTGTATAAGCCTTTAAAGCCATATTGCTGTTTTCCTGAAGGTAATGTTCCGGTATCATACCGTGATTCAGCGCCCGCAACAGATCGAGATCCTTAATTTCAGAGGTAACAAGCGGAAACATTTCATAACGCCATGCCCGCCCGCCAAGCATGTTTGCCCGTCCTCTTTTCAGTTTTCGCGCGCTTGATCCGCACAGGATGAATTGCAATCCCCTGTTTTCTATCAGCCAGTGCACCTCGTCCAGGATTTGAGGGACCTTCTGGACTTCGTCCAGTATTACGGGAGATTCAAGGAGATGAGAATCCTTTGCAAGCAGGCGTTCCCGCAATAAAGAGGGTTTTTTAGAGAATTCAAGAAAGAGGTCGGTCTGAAGGAAATCATATACCAGACTGTTAGGAAACCTTGTTTTCAGATAAGTGGACTTACCTGTTTTTCTTGGCCCCCACAAAAATGCGGACTTCCGTGAAGGCAGATCAATGTTAAGTATTCTCCTGATATTATGCACTTTTTCGGATTATACTCCCGATTAGTTAAACTAATAAGGAATATAATGCCGGATAAATATACAGTTGTCAAGGGGAAAACAAAGGATGCCTGATCACTTCCGGCAAGACGCTTTTGATCATTGGTTTTGATTGCCTGATACAGTTGAAGGGTTTTTTCCGATGTATTTATCGAGCCATATCTATTATATCGGGCACTACTTCCTCCTGGCCTATTGCCATGATATGAGCGCCGTGACAGAAGGTTTTTAGCTCCCTTAACTGACGGGAGGCGATCTCTATGCCCTTTTTGAGCTGATCAGGGGCGGATTCAAGCTCCTTTACAAACCCTTCGGGAACATTTACACCCGGGACGTTTTCGTTTAAAAAATGCGCCATCTTTGCCGACTTAAGCAGGAGTATTCCTCCGAGTATCTTTACATTATATTTCTTTGTTTTTTCAAAGAAATTTCTGAACTTATCCATATTGTATATTGCCTGTGTCTGAAAAAATCTTGCCCCCGCCTCGACCTTCTTTTCAAACTTTATAAATTCCGGTTCAAAAGGGTCTGCTTCAGGGGCAACCACCGCCCCTGTAAAAAATGCTGTTCCGCCTCTAAGTGGTCTTTCCTTCATATTCTCTCCGCTGTTAAGTTTTGAGATAACCTGTAAAAGCTGCACGGAATCAAGGTCAAAGACTGCCTTGGCCTCTCTGTGATCCCCAAAGGAGACATGATCCCCTGTAAGCGCCAGAACGTTTTTTACCCCCAAAATCCATGCCCCAAGCAGGTCAGACTGGAGCGCGAGACGGTTTCTGTCCCTGCATGTAATCTGGAAGACAGGGTCTATTCCTTCTCTAAGAAGAAGCGCTGAACAGGCAAGGGATGAAAGCCTCATGACTGCCCTCTGGTTATCTGTGACATTACCTGCCGCTATCTTTCCCTTAAGAAGCCTTGCCTTTTTTAGAAACGCCTCGGTGTCCGTGCCCTTGGGAGGACATATCTCTGCCGTGATTGTAAAAATCTTCTCTTCAATAGATTTTTTTAAAGTCATTTCTTTTAACAACCACCTTTCCCGGTTTTCTTTTCATTGAGTGGTCTTTTGGAGGAGCCGTCCTTTTAAGGTCTTCAAGTCTCCCAATCTCTTTTAGTCTTGTATATATGGCAACCCATGCGCAGGGAGTTTCTATGTCCGCTTCACACATACCATCCACCACTCCGCCGCAAGGGCCGTTAAGGATACCCTTTGGACAATAGGTTATAGGGCATATGCCGCCGGTAAAGGCAAGCACACACTCTCCGCAAAGGGAACACCCTTCGGTAAAGTGCCCATGCCGTTCAACCCTTGCAAGAAAGAGTGTATCAAGCGCAGGATAGGAGGGAACTTTAGGCAGGGCCTCCGTTGCACAGCTTACCCCAACTCCACAGGACAGGATGAGAACAGCGTCGGTATTCTCAATCTCTTTTTTGCGCTGTCTTAACTCCTTTTTCAGAAGAAGACTGTAACACGCCTCTTCAAGCAACAGAGAATCAACGATATTCTTTCCTTCTTTTTTAAGGATTTCTGCCATCTCAAGGAGTTCTTTGTTTCCTCCTGTCATACACTGTTCGGCACATGCGCCGCAACCGATAAGCAATATATTCTTCTTGCCTTCAAGATACTCAAGTATGGTCTTTAACTCCTTTTTCTTAGTTGTTATCATATATATTTTAAGGTTTTTACAGCCGGTTTAACCTGATACGCAGAGGTTTTTTTCTGCTGCAAGTATTGTGTTATGAAGGAGCATGGTTATTGTCATAGGGCCGACGCCCCCAGG
The DNA here is from genome assembly GCA_027069035.1 of bacterium. Classification (GTDB taxonomy): domain Bacteria; phylum Desulfobacterota; class GWC2-55-46; order S146-80; family JALXFI01; genus JALXFI01. The sequence goes on along the minus strand of JALXFI010000203.1, from coordinate 466 downwards.
CACGGGTGTTATATATGATGCCCTTTTTTTTGCCTCTTCAAACTCCACGTCTCCGCAGAGACTGCCGTCTTCAAGCCTGTTTACGCCTACATCTATTACAACGGCGCCTTCCTTAATAAAATCCCCTTTTATTGCCTTCTCCCTGCCCATTGCGACAACAAGTATATCTGCGCGTTTTATCACCGAAGGCAGGTCCCTTGTCCTTGAATGACAGACCGTTACGGTAGCATTTTTCTGAAGGAGCAAAAGCGCAACAGGTTTTCCAACTATAGCGCTTCTGCCAACGACAACGGCCTCTTTGCCCTCTATTTTTATATCGCTTTCTTCAAGGAGCTTTATTATCCCGTGCGGTGTGCAGGGGATAAAGAGCGGATTGCCGGAAAAGAGTCTCCCCATGTTGTAAGGATGAAAACCATCGACATCCTTGGCTGGGTCTATTGCCTGAGGCAATAGACCCAGCCAAGGA
>JALXFI010000202.1 GCA_027069035.1 bacterium | reverse complement strand
GTATATAGGAGACAGCACCCAATCCAAGAGAAAATATCCACAGATATATCCCCTTTTAAACCTTGTTACGGATCTGGACCCGAAGTTTGAATATGCCTATGAGGTCGGGGGCGTAATACTCTCTGTTTACGCCAAAAGGATCGAAGAGAGTATCGCCCTGCTTAAGAAAGGTGATAAAGAGGGACTTGGGTACTGGGAGATACCGTTTTTTATCGGGTTTAATTATTTTTATTATCTTGGGGATTATGATAGTGCTGCCAGATATATATCAAAGGCGGCTCAGATGCCGCGACATCCCGCATATCTGCCGAAACTTGCAGCGCGTCTCTATGCACAGGCAGGCAGCCCCGAACTTGCGCTTGATTTTCTACAAAGGGTGTATGAAAACACACAGGATGAAAATGTAAAGAGGGCGCTTGAAGAGAGGATGAAAGACGTTCTGGTTGAGCGAGATGTTACCTTTCTTAATAAGGCCTTGAAGATCTATAGAGAAAGGTATGGAAAATACCCCGTGGATATAAATCTTCTTGTTTCAAAAGGCATAATAAAAGAACTGCCTAAAGAGCCTTTTGGAGGGCACTATTACATAGATTCACGCACACACGAGGTAAAAAGCAGCGTCAAAAAAGAAAGGTTAAAGGTTCATAAACAAAAACTTATTAAGTAAAAGAGTAAACGGATTGCAGGTCACATACCAAAAATATGCCACTGTTTTATACAGAACAAACTGATAATCCGTGTTCATCCACATTTATTCGCGGCCAAATGTTTTTATAGACAGATTTACGCGGAAAAGGCAGATAACTCATGCAGGATGTGAAAAGCAGTTTTGAATTTTTGATTTTGTGTTAAATGCAAAAAGGCAGGAGAGAAGATGTATGATTAAAACAAAATCACTTACAAAGGTCTTTAAGGTGGGTTTTAGGGGGCGTAAGGTCACTGCCCTTGAGGGTCTTGATCTTGAGGTAAAAAAAGGTGAGATATTCGGTTTCCTTGGTCCGAACGGCGCAGGCAAGACGACAACGATAAAGATACTTATGGGGCTTATATACCCTACAAGGGGCGATGCGTGGATAATGGGTTCTCCCCTTGGAGATGTTTCGGTAAAACGGAGACTGGGTTTTCTGCCCGAAAATCCCTATTTTTATGATTATCTGAAGGGAGAAGAGTTCCTCCATTTTTATGCCCAGCTTATAAAAATGCCTAAACGTGATAGAAAGGCAAAGATAAAGGATATACTTTCTCTTGTTGGATTAAAAGGCGCCGGAGACCTTCAGCTTAGGCGCTACTCCAAGGGGATGACTCAGAGGATAGGAATTGCTCAGGCGCTGCTCAGTGACCCTGAGCTTGTAATATTTGATGAGCCTATGTCGGGCCTTGATCCGGTTGGAAGAAAAGAGGTAAGGGATGTGATATTGAAATTGCGTGATGAAGGGAAAACGGTCTTTTTTTCAACCCATATACTACCCGATGTAGAGATGGTATGCGACAGGGTTGGCATACTTGTTAAAGGCAGGCTTAGATCTGTCGGCAATATAGAAGAACTTTTGGGCGGCCATATAAAGAGTATTGAAATAACCGCCCGTGGCATTTCCGAGAGTGTGCTTAAGGAGATGGAACCTCTTGTCGAAAGGGTTATAAAAAGAGACGAGAGCCTTCTGCTCAGTGTTGAGAAGGAGGAAGATGCGGAAAAGGTTGTTGATATCATACAAAGCAGCGGCGGCAGGCTTTACTCTCTTATCCCCCAGAGGCCGTCGTTAGAGGAGTATTTTATGAAGGAGGCTGGTAAGAGATGAAGATCGTCGCTATAGCGCTCAATACCTTTAAGGAGTGTATAAGGGATAGGATACTCTATAACCTTCTGATATTTGCCGTTCTTATTATAGGCCTTTCCGCCGTGCTCAGCACACTTACATTTGGAGAGCAGGTGAGGATAATCATAAATATCGGGCTTGCCGCGATAAACATCTTTGGGGTTATGATGGCCATATTCCTTGGCATCGGCCTTGTTTATAAGGAGATCGACAGGAGGACTATATATACGATTCTATCAAAACCTATAAAAAGGTACGAGTTTCTTATAGGCAAATTTTTTGGATTGCTTATTACACTTGTCTTAAACCTTGCCGTTATGACGGCAGGATTGGTAGGCGTGGTCTATCTTACGGGTTGGGTTATAAACGTTCTATTGTTCAAGGCCGTTTTTCTTATATTTATGGAGTTTGTGCTGATAACATCGATAGCTATGCTCTTTTCTTGCTTTTCCACTCCCACCCTTAGCGCCATCTTTACGCTCTCGTTTTATGTTATAGGTCACTTGACCGAGGATATAAAGTTCTTTGGTTCAAAGGCGGACAGTCTTTTTGCCAAAAAACTTTCTTCTTTGATATATTACGCATTGCCGAATCTTGAGAATTTCAATATTAAAGGGTTTGTTGTTTACGGCAGCGGTGTCGATAATTCTTTTATCCTTTTTTCAACACTTTATGGTATTTTATACTCTGCAATGCTTATTGTGATCTCTATATTGATCTTTCAAAAGAGGGATTTTAAATAGTGTCCTTAATTTACTGAGCTGACTCAATAGTTATAAGAATAAATGATGGGATGACATAATTGAAGATAGGGATAATTATAAAACACAACAAGAAGGAGGCGGTGGAAGAGGCGGTAAGTCTCCTTAAATGGCTTGGCACAAAGGATGTTCAGGTTTTTATTGATAATGATCTTGCATCTCAGACCGGTTTTAAAAAAGGCTATAACAAAAATGATATGCCTGAGCTCATTGATCTTCTTATCGTGCTTGGAGGCGACGGCACACTCCTTAGCGCCGCAAGGCTGATAGGGCTTAATGATGTGCCTATCCTTGGCGTTAATCTGGGCAGCCTTGGTTTTCTTACCGAGATAACAAGAGACGAGATCTATAATGTTATGGAAAAGGTCATTAAAGGGGATTTTGAATGTGAAAAGAGGATGATGTTGTGTACAAAGGTCTTCAGGTGGGGGGAAGAGGTGGCCGTTTATACAGTGCTAAATGACGCAGTGGTAAATAAAGGAACCCTTGCCCGAATAATAGACCTTGAGACAAAGATAAACGGAGAGTATGTAACTACATACCGTTCGGACGGACTTATTGTAGCCACCCCGACCGGTTCTACCGCTTATTCGCTTTCAGCCGGAGGGCCTATTGTCTCGCCATCCCTTGACTCTGTAATCATTTCCCCCATTTGTTCTTTTACCCTTACAAACAGGCCTATAGTTTTGCCCGATGATGTAACGATTGAGATTACCCTTAAAACCCCTGAAAGTGACGTCCTTCTTACCCTTGATGGACAGGTGGGCTTTCCTTTAAAACCGGATGATATAATCAGGATAACAAGGGCGGCCAATTATCTTAGTCTTATAAAATCGCCTGCAAGGGGTTATTTTGAGGTGTTGAGAGAAAAACTTGGATGGGGCTCATAGGGATTAGATTTATACAGGGAATTGGATAAGAGATGCTTCTTGAACTCCGTATTGAAAATTTCGCTATAATAAAGGAGCTTAGCCTTACATTCTCTTCGGGCCTTAATGTGCTTACCGGAGAGACAGGGGCGGGTAAATCCATCATTATAGATGCTTTAAAACTCCTTATGGGAGACAGGATATCACCTGACATGATAAGGACAGGCGAGGAAGATGCCTGTATTGAAGGCCTTTTTGATATATCGGACAATGCATTTTTTCAGGGTGCGCTTAAAGAGAAAGGATTTAAAAAAAACGATACGCTTCTTATAAAACGTATATTGAGCAGAAAAGGCCGCGGAAGGGTGTATGTTAACGGGGAGATTGCGACCATTGGCATTTTAAAATCCCTCTGTGAGGGACTTGTTGATATTTATGGGCAACATGAGCACCAAAAACTTCTTAAACCGTCTATGCACATTGAGCTTTTGGACAGTTGCGGAGGGCTTTTGGATTTGAGAGAAGAGATGGCTGAGATATTTAAAGAGTTGTCTGTTATTGAAAAGGAGCTGAGCCGTCTTGAGGCACTTGAAAAAGAGAAACTTAACAGAGAGGAGTTTCTAAAGTTTCAGTTGGCTGAGATTGAAAAAGCAGGGCTTAGTGAAGGCGAGGACGAAATACTAAAGAAAGAAAAAGAGAGGCTTCGTCACGGTGAATTGATCCTGGCTGCGGTAAGAGACGGCTATGATTCTATATATTCCAGAGACAATTCTATTCTTGAAGAGCTTGAAAGGATACGTAAACAGCTTGATAAGGTATCATCTTTTGATGACGCCCTTTTACCGTTTGCAAAAAGCCTTCAGGATGTTATCTATGAATTAGAAGATACCGCCTTACAGCTCAGAGAGCACTCCGGCAAGGTGGAACTTGACCCTGCGGAGCTTGTAAGGGTAGAGGACAGGCTTGCCCTTATATCTTCTCTTAAAAAGAAATATGGCGATACTGTTTCGGATATAATTGTCTTTGGAGACCATATCAAAGATGAGTTAAAGGATATAGAGGATAATGAGGAAAAACTGAAAACTTTAAGAGATAAGGCAGGGGAACTTAGGTCAGAGGCCGGCTGCAAGGCGGAAAAGCTCTCGACAATGCGTAAAAAAGCCGCATTGTCGTTGAAAAAAGGTCTTCATTCGGAACTCTCCTGTATAGGTATGGGGAAGGCTCTTTTTGAGGTTGTTATAAATAAGAAACAACTTGGGGATAAAGGTATCGACGATGTTGAGTTTTATATTTCGGCCAACCCCGGCGAGATGCCTAAACCCCTTTCAAATATAGCATCGGGAGGAGAGCTTTCAAGGATAATGCTTGCCTTTAAAGTGGTGTCTAAACTTACCGATGTCCCGTCTCTTATCTTTGATGAGATCGACAGCGGCATAGGCGGAAGGATTGCCGGTAGTGTTGGAAAGAGGCTTAAATATCTGTCAAAAAAACATCAGGTCTTTTCCATAACCCATCTGCCTCAGATTGCATCATACGCCGACCATCATTATCGTGTTGTAAAATTTGAAGAGGATGGGCGTACGCAGACAAGGGTTGATCTCCTTGATAAAACCGAACGCGTTGAAGAACTTTCGAGGATGCTTGGAGGAGAGCGCATTACGGATAAGGTAAGGGAACATGCAAAAGAGATGCTCCTTAGTGTCCCTCCATAAATGGCTGTTTTGCCCAATCTCTTTGTCAGGCTCAGATTTTAATCTTCAAAATGCTAAAAAGCATTCCTGTGGTTAAAATCTTCGCCTTCCTTGACCTTGGACAAACTTTCTCATTTATGGAGGGACACTAAATATGTTTTCAATTCGTAAAGGTCGGAACGACTCGTGCCGAGAGGAGTTTTTTGCAAGGTCAAGGAAATCAAAGGTTTGAGCGGAGGCATACTTTTTAGTATGCCGCACAAACAAACCTGAAGATTGACTTTAGAGTTGCGAAAAAAAACCCTTTCAGGATGAAAACTAATTAAACTGTTCAAACAGGGTATAATAATGATAAGAAGGGCGATAATAAAGGATGCAAAAAACATTCATGGGCTTATCGATATCTATGCGCGTAAAGAGTATATGCTCAAAAGGTCGGTGGATGAGATATGCAGGTCACTGCGGGATTATTTTGTCTTTTATACAGGCAATACCCTTGCCGGCGTATGCGCATTGCATATTTCAGGCGAGACGCTTGCCGAAGTGCGTTCACTTGCGGTAAGGGATGATTCAAGGGGACGGGGCATAGGGAAGACGCTTGTGGAAAGGTGTCTTAAGGATGCTCAGGAGTTGGGTGTTAAAAGGGTTTTTGCCCTAACCTATATCCCTGATTTTTTTAAAAAACTTGATTTTAGAGAGGCAGATAAATCGCTTCTTCCTCAAAAAATATGGCAGGACTGTATAACATGCAAAAAGTTTCCGGAGTGTGATGAAACGGCGGTGATTAAAGACCTGTGAGTTTTTTATTCTCTCCGCTTATTATGAAAGTTGGTATCTTGCCCAAAAACAGAGATAGGTTTTTGGGCAAATTGGCAAGACGCTTTAAATGCAAGGCCGCAGGCGATTTTTCTTTTGAGGCGTACATAACCGGTACGGTG
>JALXFI010000201.1 GCA_027069035.1 bacterium | reverse complement strand
GTCTTGAAGATCTGCCCCGAATAGGGAAGGCCTTACACGAAAAGATCGTTGAGATTATTGAGACCGGCGATTGCAGGTTCCATCAGGAGCTTCTTTCCGAACTTCCTTCATCCCTGCTTGAAATGTTAAAAATATACGGGCTTGGACCCAAAAAGGCACATCTCATCTTTAATAAATTGAATATTACGGACATTGAAGGCCTTGAATTTGCCGCTCAAAACGGGCTTTTAAAATCGCTTCCCGGCATGGGAGAAAAAACCGAAAAAAAGATACTTAAATCGATAAAAGAGTTTAAACAAAGGGCAGGGCGCTTCAATCTCTCAACAGCCTTAAACCATGCATCGGCTTTGATAGATTATTTAAGGGATGTTAAAGGCGTCCATGATGTAGAGATAGCCGGAAGCCTAAGAAGGAAAAGGGAGACCATCGGTGATATAGATATCCTTGTTACATGCGATGACCCCGCGCCTGTTATGGATGGATTCACTCAATACAAAGAGGTAAAAGAAGTCCTTTTAAGAGGCAATACCAAATCAAGCATACTCCTTAAATGCGGCATAAATACAGACCTTAGGGTATTAAAAAAGGAATCATTCGGGGCTGCTCTCCACTATTTTACCGGCTCTCAAGCCCACAACATTGCCATAAGACACCGGGCAAAGAAGATGGGTTTAAAGGTAAATGAATACGGCGTCTTCAGAGAAGAAACCGAAACCAAGGTAGCCGGTGCTGCGGAAGATGAGGTCTTTGATGCCTTGAATCTTAAATTTATTCCTCCTGAATTAAGGGAAAACCAAGGCGAGATAGAGGCTGCGGAAAGGGATAATCTGCCGGAACTTATCGATTTAAGAGATATATGCGGCGACCTTCATATACATACACGGGAAAGCGATGGGGCGGAAACCATTGATGAAATGGTGCTTGCCGCAATGGGCAGGGGGTATGAATACATAGCAATTACAGAACATTCAAAGGCCGTAGCCGTTGCAAGGGGGCTTGATGAAGGACGCCTCCTTAAGCATATAGACAGGATCGATGAGGCAAACAAGAGGTTTAATAAAAAGGGGCTTCATATATTGAAAGGGATTGAGGTTGATATACTCTCTTCAGGAGAGCTTGACCTTGGTGAATCTGCTTTAAAAAGGCTTGATCTCGTGGTGGGTTCAGTACACTTTGGTTTTAATATGGAAAAAGATGAGATGACCGCACGGGTGATAAAGGCGTTTAAAACGGGTTTGGTGGATGTCTTTGCACACCCTACAGGGAGACTGCTTGGGAAAAGAGAGCCGTATTCCATAGACATGGAGGCAGTTATGGAAGCGGCGTTGAGATATAAAGTTATATTGGAGCTTAATTCATATCCGGCAAGACTTGATCTAAATGACATAAATTGCAAGATGGCAAAACAGATGGGGGTGATGGTTGCAATCTCAACCGATTCTCACAACAGAATGCACCTTGATAATATGAAGTATGGCGTCTATACGGCTCGCAGAGGATGGCTTGAAAAAAATGATGTCCTTAATACAAGAAGTTACTGTGACCTGATGGAAATACTTAAGAAAAGAAAGATTGCCGATCAATAAAAAACCCAAAAACAGAGATAGGTTTTTTTGGAAAAAGTTAAAACTTGTTAAGACCTGTCATCAAACCCCTTCATAATTGACCTTGCCGCTACGATCCCTGCGGTTGAGGCCTGAACAAGCCCCCTTGTAATACCTGCGCCGTCGCCTATGGCATACAAACCGCTTATCTCCGTCTCAAGTGTTGTCTTAAGTTTAATCCTTGAAGAATAGAACTTGGCCTCAACACCATAAAGAAGAGTATCCCTCTTATTTATACCCGGCACTACACTGTCCAGCGCCTTGAGCATCTCAATTATATCTTTAAGATATCTGTAAGGCAGAACAAAACTCAGGTCCCCCGGGGTTGCCTCAAGAAGGGTCGGTCTAACAGTGCTTCTTTTTATCCTTTCAGGGGTAGATCTTCTGCCGCCGTGCAGATCTCCAAGCCTTTGAACTATTATGCCTTTGCCAAGCAGGTTTGCAAGTCTGGCAATATATTTTCCAAATGCGATAGGCTCTTCAAAAGGTTCGGTAAATGCGGTTGATACAAGTATGGCAAAATTAGAATTTTCCGATTTCTTTCCGGCGTAGGAATGGCCGTTAACTGTAATAACATCTTCATATTTTTCCGTCGAAACAAATCCATAGGGACACATGCAAAACGTCCTTACCTGATCCTCAAAAGACCTTGAGCAGTAAAGGAGTTTGCCTTCATAGAGTTTTTCCGTAATGGCATCAAGCACAGGTCCGGGAACCTCCACCCTTACTCCTATATCCACGGCATTTGGTTTTACGGAAAGGCCAAGCCTTATCGCCTCTGATTTAAGCCATGATGCCCCGTCCCTTCCCGGGGCAAGGATCACCCTGTCTGCATACAGGCTTTCACCGCTTTCGGTTTCAACCCCTTTTAGCGTCCCGTTTTCAACAACAACCTGCGTTACTGCCTGGTTGGTAATTACCTCTACTTGTCCTTCAAGATGTTCCCTCACTGTTTTCATTATCTCTCTGCATTTGTCTGTTCCCAGGTGTCTTATACGTGAAGGTATTAGGGTAAGGTCGGAAAGCACGGCCTTTTTTTTAAGCTCTGCAATCTTCTCTTGTTCCACTCCGAATACCCTGTCGGGCGCTCCGAAATGAAGATAAATCGAATCAACATAATCTATAAGATCCGACAATTCTCTTTGTGAGATATACTGGCCAAGCCAGCCGCCGACCTCTGTAGAGAGCGTGAGCTTACCGTCACTGAATGCCCCCGCCCCTCCCCATCCGGAGGTAAGCCTTAACGGGTCTTCAATGCGCTTGTCTATATCCTCTCCTTTTTCAATAATAAGCAGGGAAAGGTCTTTTCTTTTAACCAGTTCAAGGGCAGCAAATATCCCCGCCGGTCCCGCCCCTACAATTATAACGTCATATTTCTTCAAAATACCTCACTAAATCAAGAAGGGAAAGCAACCCTTTAGATAATAAATATTAATACCTTAAATATAATTGCCGCAAGCAGCGCCGTAGCAGGGAGCGTGAGTCCCCAGGAGACAAAAACCTCTTTAACTACATTCAGATTCAAGGCCGCCATGCCGCGGGCAAGACCTACTCCTATCACAGCGCCCACAAGGGTGTGTGTCGTTGATATGGGAAGCCCGAGTTTTGAGGCGACAAGTACAGTGGTCGCAGCGCCGAACTCTGCCGAAAAACCCCTTGTAGGCGTTATCTCGGTGATCTTTTTGCCAACGGTCTCTATAACCCTGTACCCAAATGTGGCAAGGCCAAGCACGATGCCGCCACCTCCAAGAAAAAGTATCCATAATGGAACTTCCACCTGCATAACAAGGCTTTTTGTCTGTAAAAGGGATACTACGGCAGCCAGCGGGCCAATGGCATTGGCCACATCATTGGCGCCATGAGCAAATGCAACATAGGATGCGGTAAGTATCTGAAGATAACGGAACACACCCTCAATGAGGTCAAATCCACCCTCTTTGTTATTTGCCATCCTTTCGATCAAGACCTTTCCGATTATAGCGGCAAATCCGGCCACAACAGATGACAACAAAAGCGCCTGAGGCAAGGGCAGATCAAGATGGAGATTCTTTAATCCCTTATACACAAATGAAAGCACAAGGATAAGGATAACAAGAAAAATGAGGTAAGGGCTGATACTTGTTAGTGAATCAGAAGGTTTTTTTGCGTTGATGATCCTGCGGTCTATAAAGATAAACATTGCAGCGGCAATCACAGCACCAAGCACCGGTGATATGAGCCAACTGGCTATTATCTTGATCATCTTTGACCACACAATGGCATGAAATCCGCCTCCGATAAGGCCGAACCCCGCTATGGCGCCAACTATGGAATGCGTTGTTGATACGGGCCAACCAAAGGCAGATGCAAGATGAAGCCACAGGCCTGCCGCAAGAAGCGCCGCCATCATGCCAAGCATTATAGGTCTTAAGTCCGAAGAGAGTTCGGTGGGAACTATTATGCCGCTTTTTATTGTTTCAGTTACGTGGGCACCTACCAAAAGGGCTCCTGCAAACTCGAATATTGCCGCAACAAGCACCGCCTGCTTAAAGGTCAGGGCCTTTGAACCAACCGAAGTACCCATTGCATTGGCAACATCATTGGCCCCGACATTCCAAGCCATATACAAACCAAAGACCACTGCAACAAATAGAATAACAATATCAAAACTCAAATGTCACACCTTTCGATTTTAAACAAATATCAGGTCTTTGAAAGCATAAGGCGAAGTCTGTTGCCCATTCTCTCTGCTTCGTTGGCAAGATCCCCTATCTTCTCAAATATCTTTAGCCACATAAATACATCTACAGGATTGAGTTTGCTTTCTATGTCAAACAGTTTCTTTACAACCTCAAACTGTTTCTTGTCCGTTTCCCATTCCATAACCCCAAGCTTTTCTATCATTTCAAGCACCTTCTCAGCCTGAAGTCCCCTGAAAGAGGTCTCAACAAGGTCTTCAATCTCTTCTATTATGGTATAAGCCTGATTACATGTTATCATCACCTTGTTAAGAAACATATCTATGCCGGCTTTAAGTTCTTTGGGCACCTTCATCTTTCTCATAGTTAAAAGCACCGCCAAGTCCTCAGCAGCATCACTTATAGCATCTTGAGATGAGAGAACCATAAGGAGGTCACCTCTGTCCACCGGCATAAAGATATTTTTGGGGAGTTGATTCCTCATCAAATCTTTAATAATATCGGCCTCATGTTCAAGCTTGTCGATCCTGTTTGCCTCTTTTTCAACGGTCTCATAGTCCTCTTTTATCAGCGCCTCTGTAAGAGGGACAACCACATCAACACACTCTTTTACCTTTCTCATATGTTGCCTTAACTGGCTAAAAGGCGGTTTTACAAATATACCAAGGATAGAACGCATAGCCTCCTCCTTATCTAAATATTAAAGATAGAAATCACAAAATGTATGGGATGATATCATTTTCTTTTGACTTTATCAGAGTCTTTACCTTTATTGCTGCTGGTTTGTCTGTAGCCTTCCTTAAAATCCTTTACAACCTTTCTTGTAATACTACCGGCATTTCGTGTCAAGGATAATATACTCTCCTTAATCCCCTTTTTGTCTGACTTTCCCCACATATAACTTCACCTCTTATTGTGTTTAATCTATGTTAAAACAAAAACACTCCAACTATATTTTCTCTACAAGTCTGCCGGTTATATCACCAAAGAAAAAAAGATCCTTAACTATACCCTTGACAGGCAGAAGGTCTTTATCCATATGCACCTCAATCCTTCCGGTCTTTGAGTCTATAAGATCCCCGTTGATCTTGATGTCTACAAGGTACATTACGTTTATGTCATTCTCGCCTCGCAGCCTCTCCTTTTCTTCTTTTTCACCGGCTATTCTAAGGTAAATCTTTGATGGTTTCTTATCCTTTGGAAAGGTCGTTACAAAAAATTCTTTCCCTTTTTTAAGGATACCGTAAGCCCCGTATCTAAAATTGTAAAATGCACTGATCGGATCATCATAGATCAAACCGGGCGGAATATCTTCCTTTTCACCCCTTTCGGGCTTGCCTCCGCCCCAGCTCTTCCATTCCATAACCCTTTTATTATAATCACAATTTATATAACCCCTTCTCACCTTTTTGCCTATCTTTACGATCTTTTCAAAACGGTATGTCCTAAGGCGCCTGCCGTCTGCGATCTCTTCCATATAGACATTATAATTATCCTTTCTGTATCTTGTAATCCATCCAATAAAACCAAGTGTCTCGGCTTCAACACTTACCATAAAACGCTTATCCGTTTCTTTCTTAAAAACTATCCTGCCGCTTGCCGCTTTTTTAAACCAGAGAAAACTTATCGAATATCCAAGTTCTTCACCGGAAAAGGCCTCGCCTATAGACAAAGCCCTGTTAAGACCGTTTTTCAAGACAGGCCTTAAAGCTTTTGAGACCGGAGTCTCTTTAGCCTCTGAAACCTTTAAAAATAAAAAGCGCTTTGGAAAAAAGAATCTATTGATAACAAAT
>JALXFI010000200.1 GCA_027069035.1 bacterium | reverse complement strand
TGTGCTAGTTGTCATCTAATGAACTTAACCCTCTTAAACTTCCTTTTACCAACCCTGAGCAAACATGCCCCTTCTGCATCCACCTTCATGTTCTCATCAATGACCTTATTGCCGTCAATATATACCCCACCCTGAATAATAAACCTTCGGGCCTCGGAATTACTGCTTGTAAGTCCTGCCAAGGTAAGCAATCTGGGCAGCCATACATCCTCCCCCTTTATATTAAGCTCAACCTCCTCTATATCATCAGGCACCCCCTTTTTGACAAAGAGTTTGTTAAAATACTCTTTGCCCATTGTTGCCGCCTCAATACCGTGAAATCTTGCGGTTATCTCCATAGCAAGGTTTTCTTTGGCATCCCTCGGCGGTATCCTGCCGGAGTTTACCTCCTCCAACTTTTCTTTAGAAACATTACTCAAAAGTTCATAATACCTTAACATCAGTTGATCGGACACCGACATTATCTTGCCGAACATATCTTTCGGGCTTTCATCAATGCCAATATAGTTGCCATAGGATTTACTCATCTTAAGCTTGCCGTCGAGTCCTTCGAGCAGTGGAAGGGTCAAGACAACCTGGGGCTTCTGACCAAACTCTCTCTGAAGTTCTCTGCCAATAAGAAGATTGAATTTCTGATCGGTTCCGCCAATTTCAATATCGGCATTCAGAACACAGGAATCATAGCCCTGAATAAGCGGATACAGGAACTCATGTATACTGATCGGTTTACATGACGTATATCTTTCATGAAAGTCATTGCGTTCAAGCATCCTTGCAACCGTATATTTAGATGCAATCTCTACAAGTTCTTTTGCCCCAAGACCGTCCATCCATTTGCTATTAAAAACGACCTCCGTCTTTTCACTGTCAAGCACTTTAAAGACCTGACTTTTATAGGTCTCGCTATTTTCAAGCACCTCTTCGCGCGTAAGGGCATTCCTTATAGTCGTCCTCCCCGTAGGATCGCCTATCATACCGGTAAAATCACCTATAAGAAAGATAACTTTATGACCGAGTTCCTGAAAGACTTTAAGCTTCTGTAAAAGTACCATATGCCCAAGATGGAGATCAGGGGCGGTTGGATCAAAACCGGCTTTCACCCTTAAAGGTTTATTGTTTTTAAGAGAATTCTCTAATTTCTTTACAAGCTCTTCTTCACTGATAAGCTCAACTATGCCCCTTTTTATCAAGGCAAGTTGATCCCTTACCTCTTTTTTCATAAGGAAAAAACTCCTAATTTAAAGTTATATTCAAACGTTTAATATTATACGCCTTTCCGGAGGATGCATCTATAGAAAGAACAGCTCCCATAAGGCGCATATCTTTGTTTTCTATCTGGAACTTTTGCGGCATCTGGGTTAAAAATCTTCTCAATGCCTGCTCCATCTTGATGCCGATAACAGATTGAAGGGCGCCTGTCATACCGACATCGGTAATATAAGCCGTCCCCTTAGGTAAAATCCTCTCATCAGCAGTCTGCACGTGAGTATGCGTTCCTATAATACCGCTTACCCTGCCATCAAGAAAGAGAGCCATTGCATTCTTCTCGGATGTTGCCTCCCCATGAAAATCAATCAGTATAACCTTAGTCTCATCCTTCATCTTTTCAATAATATCAAGCGCCGTTCTGAAAGGACAGTCAAGGGGGTTCATAAAGACCCTGCCCTGAAGATTTATCACACCAACCATGCCCTTTCTACTTGAACAAACAGTATATCCATACCCGGGAACGCCCGGCGGAAAGTTGGCGGGCCTCAATATCCTGTTGTCATTGTCAATAAAACCTACGATCTCCTTTTTATCCCATACATGATTGCCAGTAGTGATAATATCGATACCAAAACCAAGAAGTTCACGTACAATATCGGGTGTGATACCGAAACCGCCGGCAGAATTTTCTCCATTTGCTATAACCAGGTGCGGCACATGCTCCTTTATAAGAGACGGAAGCTTATCTTTTACAGCCCTTCTTCCGGGTTTGCCTATAATATCTCCAATAAATAAAACCTTTAATTCAGACATCTCCGCCACTAATGTAATTCAACCATAAAAAATCCAAGTTTTAACTCGGCACCATTATAC
>JALXFI010000199.1 GCA_027069035.1 bacterium | reverse complement strand
GATAGTATCATATACTCCCTTCTTAAGAATACCATCGCCCCGTCATGAATAGATTCCGATATCTCAACCATCTTTGCAGAACCTGAAGGCTGTTTTACAATATGACGGTATATCAGATAAGCAATAAGAACACCTACAATACCCAAAACCGGCGCTAAACGAATAAGTAATTCCATATAATATCTTCTATCCTCCTTTCTTTACACCATATAAACAATTTTTTAAACCATATCCAGATTACCGTTAAGTCCATTAAACCTGTTCATGGCATCTTCAATACCACTGTCTATCACAGTTTCAATCGCCTCTTTGCCAAGCCTTATAAAATCCATAAGACAATCCCTCTCTGACTTATTAAAAGGTGAAAGGACATATCCGGCAGGGTCTGTGTTCTCAGGCCTGCCTATGCCCATCCTGACCCTTGAAAAATCATCCCTTCCCAGTGTATCAACAACTGAAATAATCCCTTTATGCCCGCCGGCACCGCCAGCAGGCCTTATCCTCAATCTTCCAAAGGGTAAATCCATATCATCATAAACAACAATAATATCATCAGGAGAAAGTCTAAAGAAATTCTTAAAGCCCATAACACTTAGCCCGCTAAGATTCATATAGGTCTGAGGCTTAAGAACAAGGATATCTTTCTCCGCTATCCTGCCTCTGCCATATAACGCGTTAAACTTTCTTTTATTGCATGAGATGTTATAAGAGTCAGCAAGACAATCTAATACCTTAAATCCTATATTGTGTCTTGTGTCTTGATATCTCTTCCCTGGATTGCCTAATCCAACGATCGGCCTCAATGTCCTTACCGTGCCCCTTAATGTCCTGATCAAAAATTACCATGTCCACATAAAAAACAAATGGTCTTATATGTTATTAAGAAAACTTAAAACAAGAATAAGATGTTAAAATCCGCACGTCAACTCTCTCCCTCTTTAACCTCTTCTGTTTCTTCCTTCTTCTCAAAACTCTCGGCAAGCTCTTCTTCAACCTCTTCAGCGGTCTTCTCAACAACCTCTTCCTTTGCAGGCGGTACAACAGAAATAACGGTTGCATCGGAGTCGGTCAAAACCTTTACGCCCTCGCCAACCGAAACATCTCTAACATGGAGGGCATCCCCTATATTAAGGGGAGTAATATCCACTTCAAAGCTGGTTGGAATATCCCTTGGCAAACACTCTACTTCCAATTCCCTTACTTCATACTGCACTATACCGCCGGCAACCACACCTTCAGGTTTGCCGGATATATGTATAGGAACATGGACATGCATCTTCTGGCCTTTGACGATCTCATAAAGATCAAGATGAAGCACTTCACCACTTACATGATTCCTCTGCACCTCTTTAAATACGGCCTGCACCTTCGATCCTTCGGCGCTTTCTTTATCCTTAATATTTACATCAAGCAATACATTGTTATGTTCTCCTCCAACAAGCAAGCCCTTTAAATCATCATAATTAAAACTTAAAGACACCGTCTCCTTCCTCTTTGGACCATAGAGAACTCCGGGGATAACACCCTCTCTTCTCATCTTCTTTACAGCGCCCTTGCCGGTAGCTTCTCTGACCCGCGCCTCGAGTTGTATATTACCCATAAAAACCTCCCCAGTATTTAGTTCCTTATTTAAATTAATCAGTTTATCATTTTATAGATATAAAAAACAATAAAAATGACAACCCCAAACCATCATATAGCGGGATTTGAATTGAAGATATATCAATATCTCCATCAAACAAAAAGAGAACTTACGGAGTGTCCGGAATTGATTCGCTTAATTGCCTCTCCCAGTAATGTTCCTATCGATAAAACCTTTATCTTGTCAAGTTCTCTGGCCTCTTCCTTCAACGGAATCGTATTGGTAGTCACAACTTCTTCAAGGCATGAAGCCTTTATCCTCTCCAACGCCTTTCCTGAAAATACCGGATGAGTACAGCAGGCAAAGACCTTCGTTGCCCCATTCTTACTCAGCGCTTCGGCGGCCTGAACAACCGTGCCTGCGGTATCTATCATATCATCAAGTATTACAGCAATCTTTCCGTTCACTTCTCCTATGATATGCATTACCTCCGCAATATTAGGGGC
>JALXFI010000198.1:4568-6128 GCA_027069035.1 bacterium | reverse complement strand
TCCGTAAAAACCCGGTACTCGGCCGTAGGTATTGCGTATTTTGACATGAGTTCTTTTGAAAATACCTTGCTTCCCTCAAGCTCCGCCGCCTTTTTTGAAGGGCCGAATACTTTAAGTCCAGCCGCTTTAAATATATCCACAATTCCAAGGGTAAGCGGAAGCTCAGGTCCCACAACCGTGAGATCGACGCCTTTTCCTAAAGCAAAATTCTTTAATCCTTCTATATCCAAGACGGATATATTTACACACTCTGCAAGCCCACCTATCCCTGCATTACCAGGAGCGCAATATATCTTTTTCACCAGAGAACTCTGTGCAATCTTCCATACAAGCGCATGTTCCCTGCCCCCGCTTCCGATTACTAAAACTATCATAGGCTTTCAGCAAACCTCCTTAGTTTCATAAATGGCGTCGATAAAAAGCGCCGCGGTCCAGGAAAACGAGTCTGTCCCATACCCCACGCCCTTATACGGATCAAAATACTCTCTGAAACCGTATTTAGTTACAAGCTCGATTATATCCATAAGAACGCTTTTTGCCTTATCATTAAAACCGTATCCCAGACAGGTGAATTATCTACGCCGGACTCCCACGGATGACGTATGCAGACAAGACCTTCACCTTTCGGGTCTCTACATGTGTATAGATATCTGTGAGACTTCTTAAGTTTTGGATAAATCTCCTTAAGGAATACTTTTGCCTCAGCACTGTCTTCCGCACGTTCAAATATCAAACGACATACGGTGGCATGTATAGGCGGCATGGTAATGCCTGAAGTAAGTTTGCCTTCAGGAACCTTTCCTGAACTTTCTGCCTGCCAAAAATCAGGTTCAGGGAAGTAGCCGCCAAGATACTTAGGGTCAAAGACGATCTGAGGAACCATGCCGTTTGTCCACTGGGCATCAAAGAGACTCCGTATCTCTTTTATCGCCCTTTTCTGATCATACCATGAATATCCAATGGCAATGAAACCTGAATCCCAGTTCCATTGATGAGGATAAAGGTCCTGCGATGGTTTGGTATGTCCCGACGTGCTGTTTACTTTAAGGATTTCTTTTGCTTTTTTAAGGTGTTCTTTATATTTACTGAGCATTTAAAATAATTGTTAAGCCAGCGCCCCTGTACAGCTTGAGCCCGCCCCGGCCGTACAGCAGAAACAATGGTCAGACATAGCCACTCTGTATTTATTTTCCAAAACTTCCTTTATGTGATCTATCTCTAATATCCCGCCCTTATCGTTTCTTACAGGCAGCCCCAGCGCCTGATTAAAATCACAGTTATAGAGTATGCCCTGCCAGTCTATGTTTATTAGGTTTCTGCACATAATGTGGCAGGCTGCTTCTGCATTGAAGTTTTGAGCAAGAAGGAGTATATACTCCTCAAGTTTCCCGTTTGCCTTAAGAAAGTTTTTAAACCTCCCCACAGGCGCATTTGTGATCGTAAATAGCCTGCTGAACCTTATGCCGTATTCATCAAGAAGTTTTTTCCTATAATCCTCTTCAAGTTCCTTCTGCGATGCAGGCAGGAAACCTCCCCCGGGATTATAGACCAGGTTTAGTT
>JALXFI010000198.1:0-4558 GCA_027069035.1 bacterium | reverse complement strand
TAGTTCATAAACATCCCCGTAACCTAATGCATTAAGTTTCCTGAGCGCTTTAATGCTCTTTTTAAAACTGCCATTACCCCTTTGCCGGTCAACATTCTCCTTTGTATAGCACGGCAGGGAGGCTATAAGCACTACGTTATGGTCCCTATACCACTTAGGAATCCACTCCATTTTATCCTCTAACAGTATGGTGAGGTTTGTGCGCACCATTACCGAAGAGACAAGAGAATAAGAGTTTTCAAGAAAAAACCTGAAGCCTGGATTCAGTTCAGGACACCCTCCTGTTATATCAAGGGTAATATTAGAATTTTCCTTAAGAAATGTTATGATCTTCTCCATAACATCCCTGCGCATTATCTTATTGCCGGAAGGTCCGGCTTCTATATGACAGTGAGTGCAGTACTGATTACACATATTTCCGAGATTTACCTGAAGTGTTTCGAGTTTCCTGAAATTAAGCAATTCAGGATCTATCTTTGATATTTTTTCCTCAAAACTTACGGTCATCATCTAATTCTCCGTGAGAAAGATTTAATATAAAGAGATTGGCGGAGAAGAGGTCTTCCCCTATATATTTGTAAATATATTAACAGCAGCAGCCCGTGTCTGTGCTGTCGGGAGAGTCTTCTATTTTAGTTGTCACACCGCCGCAATCTTTGAACGGGCCTAAATGGTTATCAAAGCTGCCGGTTACCTTAAAGTGCCTGCCGAACCTTGTATCAGAAAGCATAAGAGCGGTATTCCCACATATAGGCTCAGGTTTATCTTTATAAAAAAGATGGGAGCTATCAAGCTCAAATTTGAGAGGGGATTCCGGTATATTACCCTTATAGACGGCCGTATGTCCGTAGTCTTCACAGTTGCCTTCAAGTCCTTCAAGCTTCCAGAGACGGTATGTAATGGAGTAGAATTCGATATCCTCTACAATATCTCTCATTTCCCTGTTTTCTATCTTTAATCTTCTTTTGGAAACAACCCTTGGGTCGGTGAAACCAATACTTCGTGCGAGGCGCTCAAAATCATGAATATAGAGCGCCCCTCCAAGACACTCTCCATAAAGAATGGGGTTTTCCCTTATCTCCTGAGGGATCCTTCTGCCTGCATATATATCGGAAAAATAAAATTCACCGCCGTTTTTTAACACTTTGCATATCTGCCTTATAACCTTCTCCTTATCCTCGGCAAGGTTTATCACACAATTTGAAGTGACAATATCCAGAGATCTCTCCTCAAAATGTCCTTCAATATTCTCCATATAATCCAGTATAAAACTTACATTTGGTTTTTTGTATCCAAATATATCCATCTGTTTTTTCAGGTGCCGGTCTGCAACCTCCACCTGATTTTCGGTCATATCTATGCCATAGACAAAACCGTCTTCCCCTACAAGCCTTGACATTATATAGCAGTCTTTACCCGTGCCGGAACCGACATCAAGAACCTTTAGCCCCTTTAAGCATAAGGGGACAACCGTACCGCATCCATAATATTTTGTTTTTATTTCCTCATGGATTAGGGGGAGTATGTTTTTTATATAGTCGGGAGATGTATCACAGTCACAGCAGGCGCCTGTCTTCAAATCCGATGTTTTCTGTATCTTTTCACCATAGTACTCTCTGACACTTTCTTTTATATCAAACGACATTTTAATCTCTCCGTTATAATTTTTTTATGTTCTTGAAAACGCTTTATGGAAACAACGGCAAACTCTATTATACGACAAATAATAGACTGTGTGTCCATAAACATCTGTGACCCAAATCCCCCTATTGCGGGATTTGAAATAGATCACACCTATTGGTATCTCTCACACAAGATAAACCATAATATAATTTATTTTTCATGTCAAGGCGGCAGATTAGCCCAAATCCCGACATATCGGGATTTAGGAATCACCAATATATTGACATAATGGGTTCTAATGGCTAAACTGAGAGGTGATATATCCATACGGAAAAAGGTGTTTTTTTAGCTTCCGGTAGTGGAGTGATCGAACCATCAAAAAAAACGAGAGAAGATAATGACTGATCAAAGCTTTGACCTTGCTGTCATAGGCGGAGGACCAGGGGGTTATGTCTCTGCGATAAGGGCCGGGCAGTTGAACCTTAAGACTGTCCTTATAGAAAAAGCAGAGCTTGGCGGTGTATGCCTTAACAGGGGATGTATACCAACAAAGGTCATTATTAAAAACGCCGAAGTATTGTCCCTTGTCAAAAATGCCGGCAAGTTTGGGATAAAAATAGATAATTACTCGGCGGATTATTCGCAAGCCGTTAAAAGGGCAGGGGTAGTGGTAAAAAGACTTGGCAAAGGTATTGAGTTTCTCTTAAAAAAAGCCGGCGTAGAGATTGTTGAAGGAGAAGGAATACTTGCTTCTAAAGACCGCATAGTTGTAAGGCTTAATAATGGGGAAAAGGAGATAAAAGCAAAAAATATTATCATATCAACCGGTTCAAGGCCTATGATTCCGGATGGGATAAAGACGGACGGTAAGAATATCCTTACAAGCAATGATGCGATATGCCTTCCCGAACTGCCAAAAGATATGGTGATAGTCGGCGGAGGGGCTATAGGCGTTGAGTTTGCATATATCTTTTCTGTTTACGGGGTAGATGTGACGGTAGTCGAATCAATGCCGCGGATACTTCCCGGCAGCGATACAGATGTAGCGGAAGGCCTTGCAAGATCATTAGTAAGGAGAGGTATTAAAATTATTACAAATGCTACGCTTAAAAGTATAAAAGAAGCCGGGAGATTGAGCGTAAATCTTGAAATTAACGGCAATAAAAAAAGTTTAGAGACGGATAAAGCGCTTGTTGCAATAGGAAGGAGGCCAAACAGTGAGAATCTTGGTCTTAAAGATATCAACATGGAAATGGAAAAGGGCGTTTTTATCAAAACCAATGATAAAATGCAGACCTCGCTCCCGGGTATTTATGCCATAGGGGACATTGCTTCCCCCCCGCTCCTTGCACATAAAGCAATGGCAGAGGGAATACTTGCCGTAGAGACGATGGCCGGCAAAGAGACCTACCCTATAGACAGACTCTCTATACCTCTCTGTATCTATACCGAACCTCAAACTGCCTCAGTAGGCCTTACCGAAGAGAAGGCAAGGGAAGAAGGATACAGGATAAGAGTAAGCGCTTTTTCGTTCAGGGCAAGCGGAAAGGCGCTTGCAATGGGTGATGGAGAGGGCTTTGTAAAGGTTATTGCAGATGACAGAACAGAAAAAATCTTGGGAGTCCATATGCTCGGGCATGATGTAACGGAGCTTATTGGCGAAGCTGCCCTTGCAAGACTGCTTGAGTCAACGGCCGTTAAACTTAACAGAACAATCCATCCTCATCCCACATTGTCAGAGGCGCTTGCAGAGGCGGCAGGGGGGATCTTCGGGGCGGCAATACATACATAATAATTACAGCTTATGGAGAAAAAAACACATTCTATTGCAAAAAATCACCGTCTTCCGCCATGGTTCAGGGTAAAGATAAGGCGTGGAGAAAGGTATGCCTGTATAGAAAGCCTCATTAAGGAGAAGAAGCTTAATACCGTGTGTAAAGACGCAAATTGTCCAAACATCTGGGAGTGCTGGAACATGGGCGCCGCCACCTTTATGATACTCGGGGATATATGCACAAGGAACTGCCGGTTCTGCGGTGTAAGTAAAGGGACGCCGCTTTACCGCGATGAAGAGGAAGCGATAAGGGTGGCGGAGGCGGTATGCTCTCTTAAACTTGACTATGCGGTTATAACTTCTGTTACAAGGGATGACTTGGATGACGGCGGGGCATCGGTCTTTGCGTCTGTAATAGGGGAGATAAAAACCCTGTCACCTATGTGCGGGGTGGAGGTTTTGGTCCCTGATTTCAGAGGAAAGAGTGAAGCCATCATAAAGATTGTGGAGGCAAGGCCGGATGTCATTGGTCATAATATCGAAACGGTAAAAAGGCTTTATCCGGAAGTACGCCAGATGGCGGATTATAGAAGCTCCCTTGATATCTTAAGGATTGTAAAGGAATTCGACAGAAGACAGCAAACAAAATCGAGTCTTATTATAGGTATGGGCGAGGAGTTCGATGAGGTGGTCGAGACCATGGAGGATATTGCAAAAACAGGGTGTGACGTCCTTACCATCGGCCAATATCTGAGACCGTCGAAACATCACATTGAAGTAAAGAGGTTTTATACACCGGATGAGTTTAACAAATTCAAGCAAATTGGGAATAAATTAGGTTTTTCCCATACACAAGCAGGCCCTATTGTAAGGAGTTCTTACCATGCCGGAAGATACTCTACCCCCCAAAAACAAATTTAGGTTTTTTTGGGGGGCTATTTGGTTTGACAATTAATAAACCTAAAGGTTATAGTGTCAAAAGATAATATCTATATGAAAAGGCGTCATAAGAATTTTTTTGAGCGCTGATTTAATAAGGTAGTAAGGTAATTCCTTGGAATTATTTCTTAGATAAGCGCATTAAGAGGAGGTTGCGGCAAAACATGATAACGTGTAATCATTGCGGCAAAAATCTGCCTGAGGGCAGCTTAAGATACGTAG
>JALXFI010000197.1 GCA_027069035.1 bacterium | reverse complement strand
GGATAGGAAGCAGAGGCAAGAAGAAATTTAAACTTCTCATTTTCATGAAAACTCAAGAGGGCATTTCTTATTCGCCTTGCAATAATAAGAGCTCCTACATAATCGGTTTCAGGAAGTATCAGGGCGAATTCCTTCCTATTCATCATCCCTATGATGTCGCACTCCCTTGTTGTTTTCATTATTACTTCTATAAGTTCTTTTATGATCTTAAGAATATCCTCCTTTTTATAACTTTTCTTTAGTATGGAAAATTTGTCGATCTCTATATCCACAACTGAAAAATACTTTGAATACCTTTGAGACCTCAAGACCTCAAGCTTCCCGTATTCTTTTACAAAAGGAGCACTGTAGAACCTCATGGGGAGGTTGTCCTTTAGTGTATGTATCTGTATGTCTTCTTTTGCAAACATCATGGCATCTGTTTTACCGGAATTTATGGTAAGGGATTAAACAGGATATGTCATGAAAACATTGGAAAAAGGTGGCCATTGAGGGCATAATAAAAAAATCATTACATCTTATATTTCCCAAAATCTTCAGGCGAAAGGCTTTCCAAAAACTCCAGCCATTTTTTTGATTCGTCTTTGCCTTCCTGAGGGGCAACTTTTCTTCTTAGGTCTATCTTCTTGGATTTTTCAAGAACCTTTTCGTCAACAAAGATAGGTGCCCTTGCCTTAAGCGCAAGCGCAATTGCATCACTTGGACGCGCATCGATCACATAGCTTTTTTCTTTGACCCCTAAATGTATAACGGCATAATAGACATTGTCTCTTATGTCTATAACTTCTATCCGTTTTACAGACACTTGAAGATGCACAAGGATATTTTTTAACAGGTCATGGGTCATTGGTCTCGGAAGCTGTATGTTTTCAAGTTCGGATGCTATAGCGCTTGCCTCAAGCACACCTATCCATATAGGCAGGGCATTTTTTTCCTCCAGATCTTTAAGGATTATAATTGGCGTGCTTGTAAAAGGGTCTATTGTAAGACCAAAGACCTTCATCTCATATAGCATAATATCCAAACCCCATTTAATTTAACAACTCACCTCTTAAAGAATTAGAAAAAGCCTTTTTTATCTTTACCTTGATAATGTCGCCTACAAAATCGATATTGCCTGGAAAGTTGACAACCCTGTTGCAAGGCGTTCTGCCGGTTAGTTCATCATCATTCTTTTTACTGCTTCCTTCGACAAGCACCTCAACCGTCGAGCCCTCAAGCATTTTATTCTTTTTAAAAGCTATCTCTTTTTGAACTTTATGCAAGACGCTAAGTCTATCGGATTTTATTTGGTCATCAATTTGTCCATCCATATCGGCCGCTCTGGTCATAGGACGCCTGGAATACTTAAAAGAGAACATACCGTCAAAACCGACTTTTTCCACTAATGATATTGTATCACAAAAGTCCTTTTCTGTCTCTCCCGGAAAACCCACAATAATATCCGTAGTTATGGCTATCGAAGGGATCAATTCCCGAAGCCTTCCTACTTTATTAAGATAATCATCCCTTGTATAACCTCTGTTCATCAAGGCAAGTATCCTGTCGGAACCCGACTGAACCGGCAGATGTATGTGAGCGCAAAGTTTCTTGTTGTCAATAAATGAGCAGATAAGCTTTTCAGAAATGTCTTTTGGATGCGATGTTGTAAATCGTATACGTTTTATACCATCTACAGAACTTATCATATTTATAAGTTCCGGGAATAAAACCCCATCGTCAGATCTATATGAGTTTACATTCTGACCAAGAAGGGTAACCTCTTTTACCCCCTTGCCGGCAAGCCTTTTTACCTCACTCAAGATATAACCGCTTTTTCTGCTTACCTCTCTTCCCCTGACATACGGTACTATACAGTATGAACAAAAGTTGTTGCACCCGCGTGTGATGGAAACAAATGCCGTAATTCTACCCTGCGTGTCTCCGCAAATAAACGACTCTTCAGGCTCGGCCTCTGTAGTCAACTCTGTTTTGCAGAGCCTCTTCTTCTTTTCTTCTATGTATTTAAGAAGTTGAGGGAGCCGGTGTATATTATTAGTGCCGAATACAAGGTCAAGATAAGGCAGTTTCTTTAACAACCTCTCCCCCTCCTGCTGTGC
>JALXFI010000196.1 GCA_027069035.1 bacterium | reverse complement strand
TTTCCAACGATGGCGGCTTGGGTAAAGAGGTTTGGATTAAGGGGCCGTAGTTAAGTTGGTTATAACGCCGGCCTGTCACGCCGGAGGGCGCGGGTTCGAGTCCCGTCGGCCCCGCCATTTAAAATGTAGTAAAAATAATAAGGGGTTAACTTCTGTTTTCCCCTTATTTTTTATATTCATTTTGTGTCTGTGGAAATGAGTTGGTGCATAGATAAATTAGTAACCACTGAAAAGACTAAAGACACTTTAACCACAGAAAACACTGAAGACACTGAAATAATTGCGGTCTTTATATTTAAATGTAGGTATCCGCTGTAACTGATTCTTAAAGTAGCGGCACTCCAGCCAAATTCATTTTGACACCCAAACCCCGCTATCGCGGGGTTTGGGTGTCTACTTTGGCTTGACAGTGTCCCCAGATTGTCCTTACAGGGGAAGTCCTAACTGGATAATCCGGTCTTTTTCAATAAAATCATCATTGGAAAGCCCGGCCTTGTCAAATCCAAATTTATACAGCGCTTTTAGTATCTTCTCAGCTTGAATCCTTTTGTCTTGACATATATCCCGATACTTCATATTATTAATGAACACATATACTTACAGTCTTAGGGTTTGATGATCCAATTATATCATGTTTATAAAAAGTACCCTGAGGATATTACTGCCCTTAGTGATATAACCTTTAAGGTCGAAAAAGGGGACTTTGCCTTTCTTACCGGTCCGAGCGGAGCAGGAAAAACGACCCTTTTACGTCTGCTTTTTTTCGAAGAAAAGCCAACATCCGGTCAAATATTAATAGACGGAAGAAACCTTACCAAACTTCCCAAATCCCGCATACCATATTTTAGAAGAAACATTGGGTTCATTTTTCAGGACTTCAAACTTATTGCCGAATGGACGGTTTATGACAATATCTCTTTTGTCCTTGAGGTTTTAGGGGTTGCAAAAAAAGAGATAAGGAAAAGGGTTATCAGGGTTCTTGGAATGGTTGGGCTTCAGAACAAGATAGCCAAGAAGATACAGACGCTTTCCGGAGGAGAGCAGCAAAGGGTTGCCATTGCCAGGGCAATTGTGAAAGAGCCTAAGATACTCCTTGCGGATGAGCCTACAGGCAATCTTGACCCTGACATGGCGTGTGAGATCATGGAACTTTTTTATGAGATTAATGTAAGAGGTACAACCGTTATAGTTGCGACCCACAATATGGCGCTTATAAAGCGTTATGGCGGAAGATTGATAAGTTTAAAATATGGAAGGTTGGCTGCATAGGGATTTTTATTTGGAATATTCCACGATGGAAGTCTGAGACTTTAGCCGGATTAATATGAACCGTCGCCGTTTTAAGAGGACGGTCTCTATTGGCATCCAGAGCCGACTTTAGCCGATAAGGTGAATAACTTAATGTATTATTATATTGTATATTTTTTTTCTAAGGCAGTTAAGGGGATAAAGGAACACCTGTTTCTGCACATCATTACTGTTAGTTTAATAACCTTTTCTATGGTTATTTTTGGAGCGTTCTCTTTAATATTTATGAATTTAAAGTTGATAATAAATGACTGGGAGAGCAGGGTACATATAAGCGCTTACCTTGAAGACGGTTTAACGCAGACAGAGGTAAAAGAACTTAAAAGCGAGATATCTAAAATAGAAGGTATAAAAAAGGTGGATTATGTATCCAAGGAGGAGGCATACAGGATATTTAAAAAAGATTTAAAGGGACTTGGGGGGGTACTGGATGGGTTACAGCAAAATCCTCTTCCCGCCTCGTTTGAAATAAGGGTTAAGGAAGATATGACGGAAAGGGATGACCTGGACAGGATAGTTGAAGCCCTTCAAAATTTTAAGCATATAGAGGATACTGACTATGGTGGTCAGTGGTTTACGAAACTCTCGGCCTTCTTTTTTATATTTAAACTTATACTTTTAGTCCTTAGTATCTTCCTTTTTTTAACTATAACTATGATCGTCTCTAACGCGGTAAGGCTCACACTTTTTGCGCGGAGAGATGAAATAGAGGTGATGAGGCTTATTGGCGCAACAGACACGTTTATTAAGTTTCCCTTTGTGATCGAGGGTTTTCTGCAGGGTTTTGTAGGCTCCG
>JALXFI010000195.1 GCA_027069035.1 bacterium | reverse complement strand
GGTTGATATAAACCGCCTTGATGATGTCATGAATCTGGTTGGGGAGCTTGTCCTTGGGAGAAACCGCCTTATGAGGCTAAGCTCGCTTCTTGAAGACCGTTATGGCGAAGATGAACTTGTTGCAAGCCTCAGGGAGACGACCTACAATCTTAATGTCAATACCTCCGACCTTCAGCTTGCGGTTATGAAGATAAGAATGCAACCGATATCCAAGGTCTTCAGCAAGTTTCCGAGGATGGTAAGGGATCTTGCGCGTGAAAGAGGCAAGGATGTGGAACTTGTGCTGAAGGGTCAGGAGACCGAGGTGGATAAGACCGTTATAGAAGAGATAGGAGATCCGCTTGTCCATCTTGTCAGAAATGCCGTTGATCACGGCATAGATACGCCTGAAGAACGTAAAAAAGCCGGCAAGCCCGAAAAAGGGATTCTGACGCTTTCAGCCTTTCATAAAGGCAGCAACATATTTGTTTGTATAGAAGACGACGGCAGAGGGATGGATATAGAAAGGATAAAGGAAAAGGCCGTTGAAAAGGGTATGGCCTCTAAAGAAGAACTTGAAAGGTTCAGTGAAAAGGATCTGGTAAATCTTATCTTTCAACCCGGTTTTTCAACTGCCGGCAAGGTGACAAACGTCTCCGGCAGGGGGGTGGGCATGGATGTGGTAAAGACCAATATAAGCAAGCTGAGCGGCAGTATAGATATCGAAACAACCCCGGGAAAGGGTTCAAAGATTATCTTAAAACTCCCTCTCACCCTTGCAATTATACAGTCTCTTATGGTCCAGATTGGGCGTGAGCACTATGCCCTGCCGCTCTCCACGGTGGCGGAGATCATCAGGGTCGGCGAATTGGAGATGAAGACCGTCGAAGGGAGAGAGGTGGTCTATGTAAGGGATACGGTTTATCCGCTCTTAAGGCTCTCTTCACTCCTTAACAGCGCAGAGGCGGAGGCAGGTAACAGGGATTCATATGCGGTTATTGTGGCCCTTGGAGAAAAGAAGATAGCCCTTCTTGTTGACGGCCTTCTTGGGCAGGAGGAAGTTGTAATAAAATCTATGGGCGATTACCTTTCGGATACAAGAGGTCTTGCAGGAGCAACGATCACGGGCGACGGCAGGGTGATACTCATCCTTGATGTCGCAGGGCTGTTTGAGAATATAAAGAGGGCAATGGCCGCCTGATTATAAAAAATATGACTATTGATCTGGAATAAGTAGATGGTAAAAAAACCTATAAATGTGCTTGTAGTTGATGACTCATCTTTTATGAGAAAGGCCATAAAAACGCTTATAGAGGAGGATGATGAACTGAAGGTTGTGGATGTTGCAAGGGATGGGCGTGAGGCCGTTGAGAAGGTTGAGAAAGTAAATCCCGATGTGGTGACAATGGATGTGGAGATGCCCCGAATGAACGGGCTCGAGGCATTAAGGGTTATAATGAAACGCCATCCCGTGCCTGTGCTTATGGTCAGCTCTCTTACCGAGGCGGGGGCAAAGGCCACATTTGAGGCGCTTGACATGGGCGCCGTGGACTTTGTGCCAAAACACCTTGATGACCTTTCCGTAAACATCGTTAAGATAAAATCCGACCTTATAGAAAAGATAAAGGCGGTTGCCGGCAAAAGTGTGAGTGTGCCTTGCACAAGGAAAGTATCCGTTGAACCGATGCCGGTAAAAGATTGGGCTGAGCTTCCTTCAAAAGACAGGTTTGTAAGCCAGAGGGTTGCAATTGTCGCCATCGGGGCGTCAACGGGCGGCCCCAGGGCGGTGCAGGACATCTTGAAAGCCATACCGGGCAATTTTCCGTCCGCCATACTTGTCGTTCAGCATATGCCAAGGGGTTTTACATCTTCCTATGCGGAGAAACTTAACAGGTTGTGTAACATCAAGGTAAAAGAGGCGGCGGACGGCGATATTATAAGGGCGGGCGAGGCATTTATCGCCCCCGGCGGAATGCAGACAACACTTAAGAAAAAGGGTGCGCTTGAGGTGGAAATAAGCGTTGAAACCGGACCGGCGGACGCAATATATAAACCGTGTGTCGATATATCCCTTCTCTCGGTAAGCGAGTGTTTCCCGGGAAGGGCGCTCGGCGTTATTATGACG
>JALXFI010000194.1:562-2111 GCA_027069035.1 bacterium | reverse complement strand
ATATTGGGACTTCTATTGTATTCTATTCTCTTAGAGGCAGATAAAGCCTATCTTGCCTCTGACAATCCGGAACAGTATGAAAGAGAGCCGATCGATATCCCAGGCGATATTGTGGATAAATATGTTGAGAGCCTTAATAGCGATGCAACAATTAATAAAGAGAGGAAGAAAGCATATACCTCAACAATAAGAGCTGTTGAAGATTTTCCACTTGAAGAAAGGGTTCATTCCATAACATTGCCAACAGGATTAGGTAAAACCTTGTTAGCTGCATCTTGGGCAATTAAATTGCGCTCAAGGCTTAAAAAAAAAGGCGTTAGTTCAAGGATTATCGTTTCACTTCCTTTTCTCTCCATCATTGAGCAAACTGATGATGTTTATAAAAGATTCCTTGATAAACTTTACAGAAAACGTGCTGATCGCCTCTATTCAACAAGTTATTCTATCGCGGATTTCAAATATAGAGATGGCATCGATAAGGAGGAAAGAAGTGATAATTCTATTGATTTCTTTATGTCAATATGGAATTCGGAACTTATTGTTACAACCTTCGATCAATTGCTATATTCAATATTTTCCTTGAAATCTAAAAATCTTATGAGATTCCACAATCTATTTAATTCAATCCTTGTCTTTGATGAGATACAGGCCCTCCCATCTGATTTATGGAAACCTTTTGAGTTTTTCTTCAAAAAGTTCACTGAAGTCGGTGATAGCCATATCATCTTGATGTCAGCAACACAGCCTGGTTTTTTCCCTAGTGCCAACGAGAGGGTTCCAGAACACCAAAAATATTTTAAGGATAGAAAGAGAGTAAAACTGAATATTCAGCCAGGGAAGATATCGATTGGAGAGTTCGTTAAGGATTTGTTGCCAAAACTGGATGAATACTTTGATAAATCGGTCATGGTTGTTTTAAATACAAAACCATCCAGTAAAATAATTTATAAGGCAGTTAAAAATGCGATGGATGAGGGCAGCATCAAAAAGCGTCCTTTGGTTTACCTTTCGTCTTATGTTGCACCTATTCAGAGGATTCAAAGAGTTAAGAGAATCAATAAGTATCTTACAAGGTTTAGAAAACGATTTAGCAATCCTGTAGTTATTACAACCCAATGCATTGAAGCAGGTGTCGATATAGATATGGACTATGTAATCAGGGATTGGGCACCTTTGGATTCTATATTTCAGGTCTGTGGCCGCTGTAATAGAAATGGGGAAAAAGAGAAAGGGATCATAGATATTATTCATTTAGTTTCTGAGAATAGCAAGGTATATTCTTCACAGGTTTATGATGATATACTTTTAGAGTGCACCGCCGTTAGCCTTAACAATTCAACCAAGATTTCTGAGAGTCAATTTTATGACTACGGAACTTATTACTTTAATGCTGTTCGTGAAAGATTGGGACAGTCTATGAGAATTGTACAAGCTTTTGCTGGCTATAGTCATAAATATGAAAAAGAAGGAAAAGAAAAAGTTGTCAATATCAAAGAACTATTAAGAGGTGAACAGTGGCAAGAACAATTTATAGTGCCATCTCTTGATC
>JALXFI010000194.1:0-552 GCA_027069035.1 bacterium | reverse complement strand
AAGATTTGAAGGATGGATGCCAAACAGACCAGATGTTTTGGCCAACAATCAGATAGATAACTTTTTGATTTTAGATGAACAGTACTACGATAAAAAAGGAGTTGGTTTCAACGCCGATATTTATAAAAAAATTGGTGGTACAAAATTATTTTGACAAAAAGCATGGACATAAAAATATTGGAACTTAAGTTAGGAACAGGAACAAAATTGCCTCCAAGCACTGCGGGAAAAATTAGAGGCTATATCGGGAACACATTTGCCAAAGACCCTACTTTGCACAACCATAAAGGAAAAGGAGGATTTTTTTATAGATATCCAATGGTTCAATATAAAATTTTAAATGGGGATCCGTTACTTTTAGGTATTGAAAATGGTATTGATTCTTTATGGAATATCTTTGATGAGTTGTTTGAACTTTGGGTGAACAACGATAAGCATGAAATATTAGATAAAAATTCCTTGTTAAAGAAAGTTACGTTGGGAATAGCGGATAGTCAAATTCATTACCACTTCCTCACCCCCTGGCTCGCCCTGAATGAGAGGAATTATGAG
>JALXFI010000193.1 GCA_027069035.1 bacterium | reverse complement strand
TTATAAGACAGCAGATAGAGCATGTTATTGAGACGATTAAAAATATAGACACAGGACTAAAAAGCGGCGCTGAGAGAGATATAACCTCTGCCGAACGTCTTGAAGGCATGTTTTTTATTAAAAAACTTGTTGAGCTTCAAATCGGACAGCTTCGCAATGCAAGGGATGAAGCCTTGTCCTCTATCGATAAGATTATAGAGATGCTGAACAGTATCAACAAAGGCATAATATCAATGACAGAGCAAACACAACAGCTTTTGGGCACAAATGATGCGTCCGGCGGTTCATTCCTTACAGAGATCGAATCCGAGATAAACTCGGTAACGTTATTGCTTTCTGAAAACAACAGGATCAATACCGAGCTTCTTGCAAACATCAATACCGTAAGCGGGACTATCGAGAACATTTCTTCATTAGTGAATGACATAAGACAGACAGGGGAAGAGATAGAGCTGCTATCAATCAATGCCAGAATAAAGGCGGCGCATACGGGAAGCGATGGCGCGGCGCTTGGCGTGCTTTCGGAATCGATTCAGGCCGTATCAGAAGATGCCTACCTGCACACAACCGCTGTAACTAAAAGTTTTGCCGGTGTGGATTCTTCCATAAAGGTCCTTAACGATAAACTTGTTAGTAAAAAAGATGAAATAGAGGATGGGATCAATGAGTTGGCAGAAAAAACGGAAGCCATAATAGATACGCTCAATTCAAAAAACGCCTCTACCATAGATTATTTGTCAAGGGTTGACAGGTATGGAAAAAAACTCGCGGAAGAGATAACCGCTGTCGTTTCAAATATCACGGTTTATCATAAATTTGACTCTGTATTGAGCATGGCAATCTCGGAGATGGAAAAATCGCTTGCCGATATCTTTAATCAACTCCCGGATACAGGTGAGTATGACACTAAAAATGACCTTAAAGATATAAAGGCAATCTACACAATGGATAAGGAAAGGGAGATACATCAAAGACTTGTGGATGAGGAGAGCGGAGACGGCAGAAAAGATGTGGATTTCTTTAAAGCTAATCCTGTTATATCCGAAATAAACGATAACGGTTTGGGTGACAATGTTGAACTCTTTTAAGAAAGGGGGAGAAATTATGGGAAAGTACAAGATAAAAAGCGTAAAAGGCAGAAATACTCTGCACCTTGCCGGGTCGCTTACAATAGAGTCTGCACAGGATATCAAACAATCTCTTCTGGATATGATCAGATCAAAAGGCAATGAGTTCTGTATCAGTCTCGACTCGGTTGAAGCCATAGACGTTTCAGCGCTCCAGCTTCTTTATGCGGCATGGAAGGAGTTTAAATCGAATGAAAAAAACATATGTTTTGATGGTGAAGGCGCCGAAACACTGCGTGCTGCATGTACGGATGCGGGCTTTCCTGATATCAGCAAAATTGCGCATAAGGAGGTAAGCCCATGAGCAAGGTAATTATGACGGTAGATGATTCTGCAAGCGTCAGGCAGATGGTAAGTTTTACCTTAAAAGGGGCGGGTTACAGTGTCGTAGAGGCAGTTGACGGAAGCGATGCCCTGTCAAAGATAAACGGGCAGAAGGTAGAGATGGTTATAACGGACCTTAACATGCCAAATCTTGACGGCATCGGGCTTATACGGAAGATAAGGTCTGAGACCGCCTATAGGTTTATACCCATTGTAATGCTTACAACCGAGTCTCAGGAATCAAAAAAACAGGAAGGCAAATCGGCAGGCGCTACGGGGTGGATAGTAAAACCATTTAAACCGGAACAGCTTTTGGCTGTAGTAAGGAAGGTGTTGGGATGAACAGGAACGATAATCAGGACATGCAGGGCAGGGCATATATCGAAGAGGCGGAGGAACTCCTCCAGGAACTTGAAGAGGCGCTTATAGAGCTTGAGGAGACGCCTGACGACGATGATCTTATTAACAGGGTCTTTCGTGCAATGCACACTATTAAAGGCTCGGGCGCAATGTTCGGTTTTGACGACATCGCATCCTTCACCCATGAGGTGGAGACTGTATTTGACCTTGTACGGTGTGGAAAGATGTCGGTCACAAAAGAGTTGATTGATGCAACGCTTGCGGCGCGCGACCAGATAAATGCTCTCCTTGATGTGTCAAC
>JALXFI010000192.1 GCA_027069035.1 bacterium | reverse complement strand
AAACAAAGATATCCCCTTAATACTTAAACCTTTATACAAGCAATTCTGAATAAAACATTTCCAATTCTTCAACTTTTGCTCCCCATGAAAATCTTTTTTCAATAAAAGTACGTGCATTTAATGACACCCTTTTTCTCTCATTTTTACTATTTAGCAAGAATATTGTCTTGTCGACAAAAGATTCAGAATCGTCTGCAATAATAATCTCTTGACCGTCTCTGGCATTAATCCCTTTATTCGCAAGATTTGTGCTAATTACAGGCACACCGCTGGACATAGCTTCAAGTATCTTGTTCTGGATACCTGAACCCGAAAGCATTGGAGCAATAACAACTTTAGCCCTTTTAATATATCCTCTCACATCTTTTACAAAACCAGTCACAAACACATTTTTGTTGTCAACATAACTTTTTATTTTTTTATTGGGATTTGGTCCAACAATGAAAACTCTGATATGTTTGACTCTTCTTTTTAGAAGAGAGTAAATATCTCTCATGAAAAATTCAACGGCTTGAAAGTTAGGGAAATAACCTAAATTTCCCACAAAAAGAACATCTATATCCTTTTCAAGCTTATTATCATAGATGTAACCAAACCTTTCAAAATCTACTCCATTTTGTATGACTTTTATTTTTTTATAACCATTCAGTGCCTTTTTATCATCTTCAGATGTTACTATAGAAGGAATGTTTCTATATTTAAACTCTAAATTCCTCATTGACTTGCATTCCATCATAAATAAGTATTTTTTAAAGATATCCGTCTCACTATCAGCTCTCCTGTACATATTTAGAGACAAACAATCGATATGATCAAAAATCACCGGTATTTTACTCAAATTCTTAACATACTGTGCCATTCTAACAAGTACTATATGTGCTATATCATATGAATTCTTTTTAACTGCGTATTGAACAAGTTCATTCATCCTCCTTGACTTATAATATGAAACCTGTAAAGGGTTTTTCATTGAAAAATTTCTTATCATACTCAGAACCGAACAATACAACGGATGATAAACCGTCTCTACCACATCACAATAACTTTTAAGTTCATCAACATAGGTCTCTTCTTCCTTTGATTCAATAAAAGAAATAAGATGAATAGAATGCCTTTTCGAAAGATCTTTAATAAAATTAAAACTCCTCAACCTATCCCCTTTAACAGGAGGCAAAGGTAACCTTGAAGTAATAAATAGAATATTCATTGTCTAATTCTTAAGTGACAACTAGACATCGTTAACAGCAGAAGTTGCATAACATCGTTAACAGTAATTAAAAGATATTGTAGCATAACATCGTTAACATTGATCTTTGAAAAATAAATAGTTGCTTCTATTGATTTTGTAATTCCTTTGTTTGAAACTTGACCTAAAAAAGGAGGGTCAAGACTAATTAGCAAAGGGGAAGAAAGTCTGCGTATTGAGGCAATCAGACGTTATCTTAGAGGAGAAACTTCATTTCATATCTGTAATGATCTCCGTAGGTCAAGGGTTTGGTTTTACAAGTGGTTCAACCGTTATCAAAAAGGCGATGAACATTGGTATAGGGAACTTTCCAGAGCCCCCAAGTCTCCTCATCGTCTCCTCGATCCTCATATGGAAGAACTTATCATCCAGACAAGGAAAAGACTGGAAAAGACAAAGTATGCACAGATAGGAGCAGGTGCTATAGCCTGGGAACTAACAAAGCTCAGTATAGAACCTCCTCCTTTGTGGACTATAAACAGGGTCTTAAAGAGGCATGGCCTTATTAAAAAACGTAAACAGGGTTATCAACCTAAAGGGAAGACCTATCCCTATATTAAAGTTGATGCCCCTAATAAACTCCATCAAACAGATATCCTTGGGCCAAGGTATCTTTACACAAAAGAAAGATTCTATTCCCTTAATACTATGGATATCTTCCGTCATAAGGTGAAGGTAAAGAGTATTCCTTTAAGAAATGCCTCTTTTATTATGGATGCCCTAATCGCCGTCTGGAAGAGCCTTGGTATCCCAGAGTTATGTCAGTTTGATAATCAACAGGTATTTTCAGGCTCTGAAAGACGCCCCAGATGGTTCAGTAAGGTTATATGGCTGTGTCTCTGTGTCGGTATTGAACCTGTGTTTGTC
>JALXFI010000191.1 GCA_027069035.1 bacterium | reverse complement strand
ATTTGAGCGCCGGTGGTTATCTCTCCCTCTCCTTTCTTGTCAAAGACAACGGTCACACCGCCATTATGCTTTTTCACCTCTTTTATCAAAGTCCCGATATGAATGGTTATGCCTTCCGCCTTAAGATGTCTCTCCAGTTCCTTTGCAATATCCGCATCATGCCTTTTAAGCACACGGCCTGATCGCTGAACAACCGTAACCTTTATCCCAAAGTGATGAAATATTTGAGAAAACTCCATTGCCTCAGCTCCGCCGCCAAGGATAACGATCGACTCAGGTTTTTCATTCAGCTCAAAAAATATCTTGTCATTTGTTAAATAATCAATGTCTTTGATCCCTTTTATAGGAGGAACAAAGGTGGACGCCCCTGTGGCTATTAATATATTCTCACCCCTGAATTCTTCATTTCCAACCATTACAGTATGGGAATCCTTAAACCTGCCATGTCCTTCCCTGAAATCAATAAATTCCTGCTTTGCTATAACATTGCCGTAATTGGTTTCCTGAAAGCCAGCCGCCATCTCCCTTGCCTCCTGCAATGCCTTGACAAAATCAGCATCGCTGGAGATCTTTAACGCCTTAAATCCGCTTCTTTGAGGATAATAAGCAACCGCCCCCTGATGTAGCATTATCTTTGACGGAACACACCCGACATTAACGCATGTCCCTCCAAGGGGAAGAATCTTTCTATCATTTATCATCAGGGTTCTTTTTTTGAGCCTGTTGGCTGTATTTGCCGCAGCAAAAGCCGCCGCCCCGCCTCCAATGATTATAAGGTCATAACTCATAATAACGCCCCCTTAATTTTTAGCCCCATAATCGATATAAATTATAAAGCCGCTTTCCCAAGTGTTCCACTCCATTATTGAACTGGAAAATCTCTTTCATCTCTCGCTCATTCCTTTATCCCTTAACCACTTCACAACTTAGAATGCCCTCAAGGACATTAACTATGTGACTGTCCGCTATCTCAAGGAGTTTTAATATCTTCTCATCCTTTATTGAGTATATAATACTCCTCCCGTTTCGTTCAGTCTTTACAAGACCGCAATTTTTAAGACATCCAAGATGGTG
Organism: bacterium; assembly: GCA_027069035.1. Classification (GTDB taxonomy): domain Bacteria; phylum Desulfobacterota; class GWC2-55-46; order S146-80; family JALXFI01; genus JALXFI01. The sequence goes on along the minus strand of JALXFI010000191.1, from coordinate 1,043 downwards.
GGATATGAGATTTTGTTCCTTTTTAAGTCTGCCGCATATCTCTGAAACCGATAAAGACCCTGCATTGTCAAGAAGTTTAAGTATCTCCAGCCTCGTCATATCTCCAAGCGCCCTGAAAAGATGCGCCCTTGCAGTGTTCATATCTGCGTGTATCATAGCTCCTCGTATATCAATATATTTTGATATATTGAATTATATAGCAAAAAAATACACCTGTCAAGAAATTCAACGGAATTTATTTACCATGTGAGTTTAAGAAGTTCTTCAGGAGAGGAGGAAATGGCCTTAAGCTTAAGTTTTTTTTCAAGAAGTGTTTTAAGCAGTTTAGCATCGCCGTCTTTTTCTACATCCTTTATCTCTTTCATAAGGGCTATTTCGTCTTTTTTAAGCCTTTCACGTTTTAGCTTCACTATGCTGTCTTTTAAGGTGGCCGAGACAACATCCTTCTCTATCCCATTAAAGGATACAATCTCGGCAAGCCTTGATTTAATCGCCTCATCCTCTGCGGCATCCATTATCTCCATGATATCCGCCCCGCGCTTTTCGGCGGCAAGCGTGCCTATGCGTTTAAACGCCTCATCCTCAAAACAGTTTACAAGGGAAGGTAAATCCATGCCGCCAAATTCATCAGGGTAGTTAAAGAGCGCCCAAAGGATTATAAACTCGGCCTGAAAGGTGCCGGCGGAAGAACCCCTTACGCCTTGCCTTTCGTGCCTCCTTTCCACCCCCTTAATGCCACTGTTTACCGCAAGACGAAGGACTGACTCGTCTATACCAAAATTTTCTGAGATTCTTTTTATATAAAACCCCCTTTTAACGGGGTCCTTCAATTTTAACACCATACCGGCGGCTGTTTTTATAAAGGATATGTTCTCATGGGGATCATTAAGGTTTACTCCCTTTAAGGTTTCATTGAGGTAGAAGTCCACAATTGGAACGGCTTTGTCTATACACCGCAGGAGGGATTCCTTGCCGTTTTTGGATATAAAATCATCAGGGTCTCCGCCCTCGGGCAGAAGGACCACCTTTGCATTGATATCTTC
>JALXFI010000190.1 GCA_027069035.1 bacterium | reverse complement strand
GTCTTCATATCTACCATAACAGGCATCTCCCTCTTTATAGAACGGATATCCATGCACAGTTTTTAAAACCGGAATACCAAAATCCTGTCTTGATGGAAAGTGTATATGAAGAATATCAAGCTCTGACAGCAAAAATCCGTTCGATTTTAGATGGGTATTAACAATGCCTTCGGCAAACTCTATTTCATTAACCTCTTTTGCAAACGGCAGACAAGAGCCTGGAGGCCCGTAATAGTAAATGTTATGCCCCATTTTAGAAAGTTCCTTTGATAACCAGAAAACTATCCTTTCCTCTCCGCCATAGTCTTTGGGCGGAACAACATTATATGAAAACATGCCTATATTCATATGGAAACCGCCCCGATATCTTTCATCATCTCAAAGGCCTTCCGGTTTTCAGGCTCGAACAAAAAAACCTTCTCTATTTGAGACTTGGCTTCATTTATCTTCCCCTGTTCCATATGGCTCTTTGCGAGCAACAGGAGGGCGTTAATATCGGCAGGATGATGTCTTAAATAATCCATTATACACTTCTCGGCGTCTCTTAATCGATTAAGTTCCAACGCCATGTCAAATATAGCACCAAGCCCTTCACTCTCGCCACTATCACCTTCAAATGCCTTTAATGCCTTATCAAAGCCCTCCTCCTTCTTCCCCTCTTCCCAAAGAGAAAGCCCCTTTCTATAAAGAGCAAGGTGATTTTCTTTTGAAGACTTTTCGACAAGAACCCTGCCAAACACCTCGCCAACCCTCTTGGCCACCTTCCTCGAGTCAAACTCCTTAAGAGCCCTTTGCCTTGCCTTTTTGCCAATCTTCTTTCTTAAACCCTTATCAAGTGCAAGTTCCTTTATAGCTTTATAGAGAGAGATGGGGTCATTAGGCTGAACAAGCATGCCGCAATCGCCAACCACTTCAGGGATGGAGCCTGAATATGTTGAAACGACAGGCTTGCCGCACGCCATACTCTCAACAAGAACCATACCGAACTGCTCCTGCCAGTTTCTTAACGGGATGCTCGGCAGGGTAAATATGTCGGCAATATTATGAAGGATATCTATCCTGTGATATGGATACTCTTCAACAAAACGGAACCACTTTGATATGCCAAGCCTGTAAACCCGCTCTTTAAGCCCCTTAAGCTCATCACCCTTTCCAACCATAAGGAATACAACCGGACAGGAATATAGAGCCTTGTCTCCAATAAGCATTTTAGCCGCATGAATAAGGTCATACACTCCCTTCTCCCAGACCATTCTGCCCACATAAAGCACTACAATATCTTCCTTGTCGATCCCTAACCTTCTTCTTTCATCTGTCAATCCCCTCTTAACAGGTTTAAATCTCTTTATATCTATTCCCATTGGGATAACATCGATACGCCCTTCCGAAACGCCTTCCAGCATAAGGGCATGCTTTGCGCGCTCTGTAACGGCTATAAAGTGATCGGCATGCTCTCTGACAAAAGCCTTTCTTTCTCTAATAATCTCATGTTCTTCATATGCAAACGGTATATTCTCCCATTCAAGGCAGATCACCTTGTATCCTGTCTTATCTTTTGCGGCCACAATCTGGTAAGAAAACGGCCATGTTATGTCCGCCGTATAGACAATGTCGGCATTTTCAAGCTCATCTTCAAGCCCTTTGAGAAAGCATGGGTTTTCCCCGTCCTCAGGGAGCTTAACAACAGGAAAACCGATATGTGATATCTCAAAATTATGTGTTGTTGTGGTAAATGCGGTAAGGTTATAAGTATCGAAAAGGGGGGCATAGTTCTGCATCTCCCATTCATTGAGATTGGCGCCCCGCACAATGGCAGCATTTGCCAACTTATCTTTTTTTTGCATATATAAAGAACCATCTGTGATAGGAGATGAGGTTACGGTCTCTTTTGCAAATATCATCTTAATCAATCTAAGTTCTTCGTCGGTTGGTTCAAACGATGAAGATTTTATTCTGTTTGCTATAATATCTCTTATCTCTCTTAAATTTTTTCTTCGCCACGCTTCAATCTGTGCCCTTATAACAGGTTTATCCCGCCAATGCTTCTTATACCTCTCGTATATCTTCTCTGCCGACGCCCAGACAAAACATATCCTTTCTTCAAGACAGGATGAGAGCG
>JALXFI010000189.1 GCA_027069035.1 bacterium | reverse complement strand
CTTAACAGATCTATGTATGTAGATATTAAGACTTACCTTGTAGACAATATACTTGTCAAGGTTGACAGGATGAGCATGGCGGCATCCCTTGAGGCGAGGGTGCCGTTTCTTGACCACAGGGTTGTTGAATTTGCCCTCTCACTGCCGGAGGAACTTAAAATCAAGGGTTTTAAGACAAAGTGTTTATTAAAGAATATGGCGGGGAGGTTTCTGCCTCAGGATATTATTAACAAGCCGAAACAGGGCTTCAGCATACCGATGAAGAACTGGCTTAAAGGGCCTGTAAAACCGCTTATGATGGATATGCTTTCAGAAGATAAGCTAAAGAGGCAGGGTTTGTTAAACTATGGATATGTAAATAATCTTATAAATGAACACTTAAGTAACAAAGAAAACCACAGCCATCTTTTGTGGAGTCTTATACTTTTCCAGTTGTGGTGTAATAGATTCAACTGATTGTCTGATATTAAATTTATGGATGAAAGAGTTCTTGTTACAGGCGCAACCGGTTTTACTGGTGGTCATCTGATCTTAAGGCTTATATCTATGGGTTTAAGTCCTCGGGCCCTGGTAAGAAGAGGAAGCAACTATAAAGGCCTTGAGGAAAAAGGTTGTGAGATATTTTTAGGTGACCTTGCTACGGGTGGGGGTATAGATGATGCGGTAAATGGTGTTGACAAGGTCTATCATATAGGGGCGGCATTCAGAGTGGAGGGGGTGCCGAAACAGTATTTTTGGGATGTAAACGTGGAAGGAACAAGAAAACTGCTCGACGCCTCTTTAAAATACGGTGTGAAGAGATTTGTCCATTGCAGTACGGTCGGCGTTCATGGAGAGATAAAGGAACCCCCTGCAACAGAAGATACGCCTTTTAATCCCGGGGATCACTATCAGCAGAGCAAATTAGAGGGGGAACAGCTTGCACTTGAGTATTACAAAAAGGGACTTGGCGTTGTTGTGTTCAGGCCGGTAGGGATATACGGTCCCGGCGACACAAGGTTTCTAAAACTCTTTAAACCTATTGCAAAAGGCAGGTGGTTTATTGTTGGAACAGGTGAGAACCTTTACCATCTTACTTATATTGACGACCTTGTAAACGGTATAATCCTCTGCGGTGTGAAGGAAGGGATAGAGGGTGAGGTGTTTATCCTTGGTGGGGAGGGTTATACAACCGTCTGCGAGTTAGGGTTTGCCATTGCGGATGTGCTTGGAGTAAACCTGAAGGTAATCAAGATACCGGTATTTCCTGCCCGGGTGCTTGCCCTTCTGTGTGAGAAGCTTTTTCCTTTGCTTAATCTTGAGCCCCCTCTTTACAGGAGACGCCTTGATTTTTTTCTTAAAGACCGTGCGTTTGATATATCAAAAGCAAGAAACAGGCTTGATTATAAACCAAGAATACCCCTTGATGAAGGGATCAGGATGACAGCAGATTGGTATAGAGGACATGGTTTTATATAGGGTATAGTGATGATATGAAAAAAATATGTGTTATAGGAAACTACTCCGGCAGAAATGCCGGTGATGCCGCAATACTGGGGGGACTTTTAGAAGACGTATCTGCTTTATATCCTGAATGTAAATATCTGGTGCCTACTATAAATACAGGGTTTGTCCAAGAAAATTATTCTAAGTATAATATCAGGCCTGTAGGCCTTATGCCTTGGAACTTGAGTATTAAAATATTTGGTTTGCCCATATTGCTGTCTGTTTTTTCTTCTGACCTTGTATTGGTTACGGATGCTATCCTATTTGACTATAAGTTGCTTAACCCGCTTTATAACTATTTGTTCACATTGTCTCTTGTTCTGCCGTTGGCTAAGAAAAGAGGAATACCGATAGTATTGTATAACGTGAGTTTGGGGCCTGTATATTCTGTTTATGGCAAAAAATGTTTGAATCGTATTATTGACTGTTCGGATAAAATTCTGCTCAGGGATAGAGAATCCTTAAGTCTTTTAAAAACTCTGCAACCGCACTTTCCGGGAAATAGAATACACGAAACAGCGGATTGCGCCTTAAATACGATTCCCGGTTCTTATGAACGGTTGTCTAAAATCAAAAAAAAGGAGAAGATACTGCTTGGCACGAAACCATGGATAAGTTTCAATATAAGCAGTTATCTTGATGTATATGTTCG
>JALXFI010000188.1 GCA_027069035.1 bacterium | reverse complement strand
GTATTGAGACATTCTTCATCTTCACCCCGCCCGATATTGAGTATCATGCACGATAGAAAACACTTAGGCCCTGCGGGGTATTGAGACAAAAAAACAAGATACGAGAAATACTCGGTTTCCATTTCCAGATAGAAAACACTTAGGCCCTGCGGGGTATTGAGACTTTGGAGTGTATTCGTCACCAGCGCAGTTGATCCAGAGATCGTCGATAGAAAACACTTAGGCCCTGCGGGGTATTGAGACTCCCAGTCGCCGATAAGCCCACGCTGGCGCATATCCATCAGATAGAAAACACTTAGGCCCTGCGGGGTATTGAGACACTTTTTTATTTTCAACAAAATCAAATACATCTCTCCTCGATAGAAAACACTTAGGCCCTGCGGGGTATTGAGACTCTCTTGTGAAACCAGTAGCCTTCTCCAAAGAACCCTTGATAGAAAACACTTAGGCCCTGCGGGGTATTGAGACTCCACAAACCATTTATGGACTCAAGGAAAGATTGGAATAATGATAGAAAACACTTAGGCCCTGCGGGGTATTGAGACACTGTTCTCCGGATGGTACCGGAGCACCTTCTCTTCCTCGATAGAAAACACTTAGGCCCTGCGGGGTATTGAGACTTAAAGCCTTAAAGGGCGCGGAGAAATATTTCGGTTTTAAGGTAATCGATAGAAAACACTTAGGCCCTGCGGGGTATTGAGACGAAATCCGCCAATTTTATATGGAGGAATGTATTGGCGATAGAAAACACTTAGGCCCTGCGGGGTATTGAGACGATTTGGTCGGAATATACCCAGCTGCTTCCATCGTAAGATAGAAAACACTTAGGCCCTGCGGGGTATTGAGACAGAAGGCATACGCGCTCCAGCCGTCATCAATCCAGGATAGAAAACACTTAGGCCCTGCGGGGTATTGAGACATCTTTTTTGCCTTAATAATTCATTGCGATACATATTGCCTCCGATAGAAAACACTTAGGCCCTGCGGGGTATTGAGACGCTTGGTGTGGGGATGTTCATTACATCCGCGAGCCGTTGATAGAAAACACTTAGGCCCTGCGGGGTATTGAGGGGGAGAAATTATTTTTTTCATCTCCTTCTATCCAAAAAACAATAGAAAATACTTCAGGGGAAAGTATTGCGTCAAAAAAACAATGCGGTTGTTGTCAGATGCTTTGGAACCTGATTTATCCTGCCCTTGCTTCCAACAAACACATTTCATATTTTTCGAATACTGTTTTTTTATACCTTTTCAGAAACCGCCGTATAGATTGCAAAATTAGGTTTTGCCATTCAACTCCTTATATATCTGGATTTGGATACAACCCAAAAACAGAGATAGGTTTTTGGGGAAAAATATTAACTTGACTCCCTTTATTATGTATATTATTATAGCTATTAATATATATATAATAAAGGGGTGTAAAAATGAAAACCATCCAAATGACCTTAGACGATGAACTGGTTAAACAAGTTGATAAAACAGTTAAAAAATTAAAAACAACTCGGTCGGCATTTACCAGAAAAGCCTTAAAAAATGCAATTGACAGTATTAGAATAAAAGAACTCGAGAAGAAACAAATCAAAGGATATTTAAAACATCCAACAAATAAAAATGAATTCAGCATTTGGGAGAATGAACAAGATTGGGGCGATAAATGAAGCGGGGAGAGATAAGATGGTATAAATTTAAACCTCCGGATAAAAAAAGGCCTGTCCTTATTTTAACCCGCAATTCCATTATTGAATATTTAGGCGAGCTTACAATTGCTCCCATTACAACAACCATTAGAGATATCCCCAGCGAGGTTCACCTATCAAAACATGATGGTATGATAAGAGATTGTGTTATCAACTTTGACCACATCCAAACAGTTGCAAAAAATAAAATCGGCGCTTTAATAACCAACCTTTCACACGAAAAATTAGAAGAGGTTCAAAGGGCAATTAAATTTGCTTTAGACTTATAATTTATTTAGTGTCTGTCCGTAAACCCATATAGGCGCTAAATATGTAGTTGCAGTTAATCTTAACAGCCGGAAGAACTTGAAGATGTATTTACCTTACTCTTTATAAACAGAGGAGGTTTGATAAATATGGAAGAAAGCGAACTTAAGAAACTCACAGATCTTATGGCGAAACTCCGCTCCCCCTCAGGGTGTCCGTGGGATAGAGAGCAGGACATGAAAAGCCTTATCCCTTATATAGTAGAGGAGGCCTATGAAGTGGTTGAGGCTATAGAAAGTAACAATATGGAAAATATAAAGGAAGAGTCCGGAGACCTCCTCTTTCAGATCGTCTTTCTTGCCCGGATCGCAAGGGAAGAAAACCACTTTGATCTGACGGATGTTATAAACACCTCTATTGAAAAGATGACACGAAGGCATCCTCATGTGTTCGGCAAAACGAAGGCGGCAACACCGGAAGAAGCGCTCCACAGATGGAATACGGTAAAAAAAACCGAAAGAAAAGACGAAGAGGATTTGGCGGATATCTCAAACAGCCTGCCGGCGCTCATGAGGGCGCAGAAGGTCTCAAAGAAGGCGTCATCATATGGATTTGACTGGGAAAAGGGCGAAGATGTCCTTAATAAATTAGACGAAGAGGTAACGGAGCTTAAGGAGTCTGTCAGACTTGGCACAAAGACAAACATAGAAGAAGAGATAGGCGATGTCATATTCACACTCGTAAATATAGCAAGGTTTTACGATATAAACGCTGAACAGTCGCTAAGAAGATGCACAAACCGCTTTATCTCAAGGTTTAAGCATTTAAAAGAGCTTACAGAAAAAGAAGGAAGGGGGTTTAAAGACCTTTCTATCAAGGAGATGGACGAGTTTTGGGAAACTGCAAAAAAGATGGATTCACACCAAACTACATAACTCACCTGCTCTTCAGGGGTCGGAAGGGCAGGTATATTCCACATCTGTCCAGCTCAGCGTGACCTGCGAACCCCGATAGTCAATGTGTAGGTGGTAAAACAAAGAAATAGAAGGGGCTGATAATCTTAGGATTAAAGTCACAGTTATTAAATATAACCTGTAAACCAATAAATAGAAAAAAGGAGAAATAAAGATGCCAAGCTTTGATATAGTCAACAAGGTCAACATGCAGGAGATTGATAATGCCGTAAACATAACAAAAAAGGTTATAGGCACACGTTACGATTTCAGGGGATCTCAAACATCGATAACCCTCAATAAAAAGGAAGAGTCTCTCCATATCGTAACCGAAAACGACATGAAGATGAAGGCGGTGCAGGACGAACTGTCAAAAAATCTTGTCAAACGGAAGATAGACCCCAAGGTCTTGGATTTAAGAGATATAGAACCCACATCAAAGGGACTTATCAAAAGGGATATAATCATTCAATCGGGGATTGAGACCGAAACGGCGAGAAAGATTGTTAAGATGATAAAGGCTCTAAAATTGAAGGTTCAGGCAGCCATACAGGATGATCAGGTGCGGGTCTCAGGTAAAAAAATAGATGACCTCCAGACGGTAATATCTATGTTAAAGGAGAAGGATTTGGGAATACCTCTCCAGTTTATCAATATGAGAAGTTAAAATGGGTTCTTGTTTCTTGCATAGTCAAGCAAAGACACAGGCTCTAATCCCGCGATAGCGGAATTTGAAATTGGCAATACATCCTTAACTACTGTGTTCTCAGCGATTTTCCTCCTCACCGTACCGGTTAAGTACGTTTCCGTCGTAAAATCGCCTGCGGCCTTGTATTTAAGGCGTCTTGCCAATTTACCCAAAAACCTATATCTGTTTTTGGGACAGACTCTAATCCTGATATAGCGGAATTAGGAAGTCTCATTGTTTAAGCAATCTCAGGCCGTTAAATATAACCAGTAAAGACGCCCCCATATCGGCTGCTATGGCCATCCAGAGCGTAGCCATGCCCGCCAGAGCCAGAACGATAAACAGGACCTTTATAGCAAGGGCAAAGGTTATGTTCTGCTTGATAACAGCGAGCGTTCTTCGAGAGTGTCCTATCAGCCATGCGAGTTTTGACAGGTCATCGGACATGAGTGCGATATCCGCCGTTTCAATAGCGGCGTCGGTACCGATAGCACCCATGGCAATGCCGAGACTGGAGGCCGCCATTGCAGGGGCGTCGTTTACACCGTCACCCACCATGGCAACATGGCCTAAGCTTTTGGTCAACTCCGAGACGGCAGTTACCTTATCTTCAGGCAGGAGCTCCGCCCTGAATTCATCAACGCCTGTTGCCGCAGCCACTGCCGCCGCCGTCTGACGGTTGTCACCGGTAAGCATTACAACCCGTTTGATACCGCTTTTTTTCATGCTTTTCACCACGTTTACTGCTTCACTGCGGATAGTGTCAGCAATGCTTATGAGCCCGCAGACATGATCTTCGTTCCAGATGACCACCAGCGAGTGCCCCGCATCTTCCATCTCAACAGCCATCTCGTGAAACTCTTCATTTTCAACGCCCGTCTCGTCTATAAACCGGTGACTGCCTATACGATATTTCATGCCGTCAATCACACCTTCCGCTCCTTTTCCCTGAACAATATTAAAATCCTCCGCAGAGGCGCACTCCACATCAAGAGACCTGGCTTTGCTCAATATCGCTCCGGCAATAGGGTGTGTGCTGTGGGCTTCCAGGGCTGCGGCCAAGGCAAGCAGTTCATTTTCAGTATGTCCATTTAAGGGGATAATCTTCTGTACTTGAGGAGCGCCGTGTGTGAGGGTGCCTGTCTTGTCAATGGCAATCGCATTAAGGCGCGCCGGGGCCTCAAGGTACGTACCTCCTTTGATCAGCACCCCTGCCCTTGCCGCAGAGGTCATGCCTGAAACGATACTTACCGGGGTGGATATTACAAGGGCGCAGGGGCAGGCAATAACCAGGATTACAAGGGCCTCGTAAAACCATAAATTCCACCGCCCCCCGAACAAGAGAGGCGGAACCAGTGCAACCAAAACAGCAAAGGCCATCATGGCCGGTGTATAGAAATGGGCAAACCTTTCCACCCACTGTTCACTGACTGCACGGCGTGACTGGGCGTTTTCAACCATGTGGATGATTCGGGCAAGGGTGGTGTCGGACGCCTGTTTTGTAGATCTGAACTCGAAAGCGCCGTCACCATTAATGGCGCCGGCAAAAACCTCGTCTCCGATCATCTTTGAAACAGGAGTCGATTCACCGGTGATTGGCGCCTGATTGACATGAGTAGAACCTTTTGTAACTATCCCGTCTAAGGGTATTTTTTCACCGGGACGGACAATAACGATTGAGCCGACAGGCACCTCTGCCACCGTTTTTTCTATAATATCACCGTCCTTAGGACAGATATACCTTGCCGTATTCGGTGAAATATCCATCAATGATTTAATTGCCCGGCGGGCGCGGCCAACACTCCACGACTCAAGGAGCAGGGCCAGAGTAAAGAGGAAGGTAACGACGCCTGCCTCGAACCATTCTTTGATACCAATAGCGCCGATAACAGCAACGATCATGAGCAGATTCATATCCGGTCTGAGTTTGCGCGCCGCATAAACAGCCTTCGGCGCAATAAACCATGCGCCACTGACAACTGCCGACAGATAGAGGAAGACGGTATAAAGGGGAAGTCTGTGCCCTTCACCGGCAAATGCATTCATAACACCACCCTGATAGACAGCCTGGGTGATAAAGGCGCTTATCAAGAGAAAACCGCTCAACCCGCACATGATCAAACGGCCGTTGCTCTGCCAAAAGCCTCCCACAGCCCGTCCCGCACCGGATGGATGTGTCTCATTCCATGGCACGGCCTTCATTCCGGTTACGGAAACCGCCCGGACAATTGCTTCTTCATCCACTGCTTTATCGCCGGGAATAACGGTCATCTTGCCATTCAGGATATCAAATACAAGATTCTCCTCATTCCCTGCCAGCGGGCCTACCTCCCTTTTCAAAACCGCCACTTCTTCGGCGCAGTCCATTCCCTGAATTTTAAATGAGATTGTTTCTTTCATACCTTTACTAAAACCCTTATCCCTTCATTATTCCGCAATTACCCATTACCCTCTTCAACATGTTTCAGGCCTTCATTAAAAAGGTTCTCAATATGCCTGTCATCCAGAGAGTAGTAACACATCTTACCCTCCTTCCTGTACTTTACAAGCCTCATATTCCTGAGCACCCTCAACTGGTGAGAGATTGCAGAGGGGCTCACGCCTAAAAAACTGGCAATCTCGCAGACACACAATTCTTCTTTGGA
>JALXFI010000187.1 GCA_027069035.1 bacterium | reverse complement strand
ATATTAAGACTCAGCCCGTAAACTTGGTGGTACTGAACGGTTACAAGAAAAAGCGCCTTCATCCCGGGTTTAAGTGACTCCTTTGTAACGGATTGAAACTTAAGAGTTAGTTCGCTTGATTTATATGCCCAGATCGTTGCCCTGACCTTTGCCAGAGTAGTGTCTTCATCCTTTTCAACAAGCTCAAGATAACAGTGTCCGGACTGGTTGTAATTTAAGCGCGCTATCTCTGCCGTGACCCAGTAAGTGTCGGCAAGCAGGTCATCAAGGGTACACTTGATAAGAGAGGAGAGTTCATAGAGTGATAGAATGTTCATTTTATTTTCGCCTTTTCCGTGTCTTCTGTGTATTCAGTGGTTAAAGTTTTTTTTAAAGTAGGTTCAATAAAATTAACCACTGAATCACTGAAAACACAGAAGATTTATTCGATTTTATTAAGTAATTGGAACCGATCATTAAATATCACATTACCCAGAAACCAGTTGTTGGTCGGCTTGTAGAAATAGAATTTTCATATTGTTGGTGCCTGCTCTCCTATGAAAGAATTCTACTTCTAAATTAATTTTAATTTTAACTTTCCTTCAGTACGAAATTAAGAAAGTATTCAAATACCCATTTGTTCTCCTTTGTTTTTGGGTTGTTTTTTTGGATTTATTCCACAATCTCCCGTATCTTTGCCGCCTTTCTGTTTCCAATCCCCTTCACCATGGCAAGCTCTCTTTCAGGGGCGGTTATGGTCTTTTCAATGCTCCCAAATCGTTTGAGCATCTTCCTTGCCGTTTTTGGGCCAATATCCGGCAGCCCCTGCAGGATGTGGAGTTTTAGTTTTTCCGTCCTTTTGGGTTTTCTGCCATATCTTTTGCCATAGCCGGTTTGATCCGTCATGTCCTGAATGCCAGCCATTGTCAGAAACCTTGCGGTGCCGTTAATGTCCGTTGAAAAAACAACAGGTATATACCATGTTATGGATAGTGAGGTGATTGCCCCTTTTATAGCCTGAGGGTCGATATCGTAACCGGTGTGAAAGATGTCTCTCCCCTCTATAACGAAGACAGGTCTCTCTGCAAACCTCTTTAATCTTGATGCCTGCGAGAAAAGCCTGCCGTCTATCATGGAGACAACGAAATCCTTTGTAGTCTTTCTTTCTACAATAATTCGACCATTGATACGATAATCGCCAAGAGGCAGCCTTTTCTCCTCTACAAGGATTCCATCCATATTTTTTAGAATATTAAATATCCCTGAAGGTTTTTCTCTGTAATCGATTTCTATTTTAATCTGCATGATAAATTACAATAGCAATCCATTGAGGTATTCCATATATTCATTAAAGACATGGGGTGATTTCTTTTTAAGCTTTTTTCTATAGGAGATCATTTTTTGATGATTCCCTTGCCTCCTGGCATTTTCTGCGCAGGCCAACAAACTATAGACCTTTAATGTATCACTGTGTTTAATCTCTTGATGTTTTTCAGTCTCCAATTCTACCAGAGGCAATATACCCTTCAGCCATCCATAGACAGGGGTCATATCAATGCCTTCATCTTCAATAAATTCAATTAATTCTATGTCTTTCAAGTCTTCCAACGATACCTTGGATGGCGATATTAAGATCGCCTTTGTATAAATAGATCTTGCCTCGGTCTTTCTTCCCTGCATCCAGAGAGCGTCGCCTAAGTAGCCTAAAAGCCTCCCATCAAAGGGATGGTTATTAATGAGTTTTTTGAGGGCATTTTCTGCTTCTTTGTAACTCCCTGTCTTAAGAAAGAGATAACCTGCGCAGAGATCAGGAGGCGCATAAAAAGAGGTGTCTCCATTTATGTGCCGGATTAACATTTTTGTCAACGAAGTCTTGAAAAGTTGGGTGCCTTTTCCTCTGCCAAAAGGGTATCTTTTTATGTGATCCCAGAAGGATGCTATGGCATTATTTTCTTTTAGATCTCCAAATTGACGCAAAATTCTTTCCCAATCTGTGGCTAATTCTACTCCTCTTGTTGCAGAAGGATGCTCAGGAATACTTAAAAGCATATCTTCAAAGATGGCAATAGCGCCCTCAAAGTCCAGCCTTGACAGGGCTTCAAACCCCTCGCCGATCTTTACTCTATCCCATGAAAAAAGGTCTAACTGTATGGCATACAC
>JALXFI010000186.1 GCA_027069035.1 bacterium | reverse complement strand
AAACAAAGGTCCGTCGCACGTCCCGCAGTATGAAACACCCTTGCCTCTAAATTCTCTTTCACCCGGCACACCAAGCTCTTTAGGGCGCGCTCCGGTTGCAATTATTACAGTCTTTGTTTCAATATCACCCTCACTTGTCTTTACTATCTTCTTAAAACCTTTATCTTCAATGCCTTCAACATCTGCAAGCTGTATCTCAAGCCCAAGGCTTCTGGCATGGTCTTCAAATCTCTCGGAAAGTTCCATGCCGCTTATACTCTTAATACCGGGCCAGTTCTCAACAACATCCGTAAGCGCCACCTGTCCCCCTGCAAGCTGTTTTTCAAGCATAAGGGTTTTAAGCATATACCTCTTAGCGTAAATTCCGGCCGTAAGTCCGGCCGGCCCGCCTCCTATTATTACAAGATCAAGCATAAGCAAACCTCCATAAAAAGAATCTTTGAAATACAATGTTTATTCATAAAAATCCGCGTCCTTTTTTGCTTCCGGGACCATTGACCCGCAATCTGCAATACGTAACATTTCTACCTTTTCCAGAACCCGCGGGTAAAAACAACAAGCACAGTAAATATCTCAAGCCTTCCAAGCAGCATGGTAAGGATAAGGGTAACCTTACCGGCAGAGGGCAGAGATGCAAAACTTCCCGTGTGCCCTGCATTGCTCAGCGTTGAGGCCACTGCATCAAAGGCATCTCCAATGTTCAGGCCGATACCCGTCATTACAATAGCCGCAACAACAAATATCACGGTATAGAGAAAGAAAAACCCCCAGACACCATCCATAATATCCTGTTCTACGGCATCATTGTCAAGTTTAACCGGCAATACCGCATGAGGATGGATAAGTTTATAAAGCTGTATATAGCCCTGCTTTAATATAAGCTGGAGCCTTAATATCTTCAGCCCTCCGGCTGTGGAGCCCGTAGAACCCCCTATTATCATCAATACTAACAGAAGATAGCGGGAAAGAAAAGGCCACTGCCTGTAATCGGCAGAGGAGAATCCCGTTGTAGAAAGCGCCGAAATAGTCTCAAACGATGCATGCCTGACAGAGGCGACAGCGTCTTTATAAAATCCAAAAAAGAGGTCGGTAAATATAAGAAAAGTAAAGAGCAAGATTATATATAGATACAAACGGAACTCGCTGCTTTTCAAGTAACCCTTTGCGTCCCCTTTTAAAAAGAGATAATGCAATGTGAAGTTAATGCCAGCAAGGAACATAAAAAAGACAATAATTCCCTGGATAAAAGGGCTGTTATATGCGGCAATATTCATATCTTCGGTAGAAAAACCGCCTGTGGAAATGGTCGCAAACGCATGGCAGGCCGCATCGAAAAGAGAAAGCCCTCCTATATAGAGAAGTACAGCCTCAAAAAACGTCAGCAAAAAGTATATAAACAAAAGATTTCTGGCAGTTTCCGCAATCCTTGAGCATATCTTTTCGGATTTAATACACGGATTCTCCGCCCTGTAAAACTGCATCCCGCCGACACCAAGGAGAGGAAGCATGCCAACGGCAAAGAGTATTACACTCATCCCGCCAAGCCATTGAGTAAGGCTCCTCCAAAAAACAATGCCGTGAGGCAGGCCGTCAAGGGTCGGAAAAACAGTTGCGCCTGTTGTGGTAAAACCGGCAACAGACTCAAAATATGCATCAATAAAAGATGTATATACACCGGAAAAAAGGTAAGGCAGTGAACCTGCAAACCCTAAAAAAACGAGGGCAAGGGTGACTAAAACAAATCCTTCCCTGTGATTTATTTCCCCTTTATCGGTATAAAAACCAAGAAACAAAACCATGCCTAATGTAAAGGTAATGGTTGTTGACAAAAAGATGGAAGAAAAATCTCCGTCGCCGTAAAAAAAAGAGACAAAGAGAGAGATGAGCATGAATAGGCTGACAAAGATGAAGAGAATGCCAAGCAGACGAAGAACTACTTTAAACCGCATCAAAAAAACTCCAGCTTTACCATAAGAAGCTTCTCCACCTTTGGCACAGCCTTTTTGAGCGAGAATATCACCACATCATCACCGGGGTTTATAATGGAATCACCATCAGGGATAATGGCATCCTCACCCCTTATTATTGCGCCTATAATAGAACCCCTGGGGAACTTTATCTTTTTAATAGGTTTATTAAC
>JALXFI010000185.1 GCA_027069035.1 bacterium | reverse complement strand
GAACTATCCTGATGGTCTCGGGAAACATGTCACAGACCTCCTTTAAAAAATCCACGCCGTTTATCCCCGGCATCCTGTAGTCTGCAATTACAAGGTGTATCGGCTTGATCTTCTTAAGTACCTCAAGGCCGTCTCCGCCTGACGAAGCGGTGATTATCTCATAATCTTCATCAAGAAACAGCCGTTTAAGTGATTTTAGAACATTTACTTCATCATCAACAAAAAGTATCCTTACCTGTTCTCCCATAACTACCTCCCCTCAACCACAGGTATCGTTATAATAAATTCCGTTCCTTTGCCAACCTCGCTCTTTACACTAATATCTCCATCATGCTTTTTTATGATGTCATATACAATGCTTAAACCGAGGCCTGTACCCTTTCCAACCTCTTTTGTGGTAAAAAAAGGTTCAAATATCTTATTAATATTTTTTTCAGAGATGCCGCAGCCTGTGTCGGCTATGGAGACATGGATTGACCCATCCCCGTTCCATGTCTTAACGGATATCTCTCCCTTTTTTCCAATTGCGTGAGCGGCGTTTACGAGGATATTCATAAATACCTGATTTAACTGCTGAGGATAGCATTTGGTAAGGGGGATGTCGCCATAATCCTTTTTTAATTCCGCCTTGTACTTTATCTCGTTCCAGACTATCTTTATCGTGCTTTCTATACATTCATTTATATCCGCATGATGAGACTCGGCCTTATCGACCCTTGAGAAATTCTTTAGATTAAGAACTATATCCCTCACCCTTTCCGCCCCGTCGATCGACTCATCTATCAATTCCCTTGTATCCTCTATAATAAAATCCAGTTTAAGGCTCTCGCGCATTCTGTTAAGCTCTTCAAGAGGCGCTCCGCCGCTTTTGTTTATCGCATCCGATTGGGCGGTGATAAAATCGGATATCCTGTCTATATATTTTTTAAGTGTGCCCAGATTGCTTGAGATGAAACCTATCGGATTGTTTATCTCATGGGCAACCCCTGCGGCAAGCTGCCCGATAGATGCCATCTTTTCCTGCTGAAGAATCTTGGATTGGGTGGCCTTAAGTTCTCCGTATGCCTTATCAAGTTCTTTGTTCTTTCTTTGAAGCTCTTCGGTGATCCCTTTAAGCTCTGTTGTATCATGAATCGCTATTACAGTGCCCGATATTTCACTGCTTTCGATATCGTTTTTGATATCCTTAAACGGATAGTTGTTAAGTATAAACCATCTCCCTGAGGGTTTGTGATAGAGCTCAATATTTTTTTTGTCAAGTTGAGTCGCCTCAATATCATGGGAGAAGAGCAGTTCTTTCCATCCCCTGCCTATGATCTCCTGATACGTCGTCCCCACAAATTTCATAAACTCCCTGTTGCATCTCTTTACCCTGCCTTTATTGTCAGCGACTATTATGAGACTGCCGACGCAATCCATAGTCCTTTCCCATTCTCTTTTTGCCGTCTCTACAATACCAAAGAGATTACTCAGCTCAGTGTGTTTCTCTCTCAGTTCTTCACGGCTCTTTCTTAAATCCTCTTCTATTTGTTTCCGTTTAATCGCATATGTGAGAGAACGCATAAGAAGATTCGGATCAACCGAACCCTTGACAAGGTAGTCCTGCGCACCGTTCTTTACAGCCTCAACCCCGATTTGTCGGGAATCCATACCTGTCATCAGCACAACAGGCATGTGAGGAACGGCGCAGCGCACCTTGTTGAGTGTTTCAATGCCGGAGCTATCAGGAAGAGAAAGGTCGAGGAGTATAACATCAAAGCCGCCCTTTGAAAGAAGTTCCAACCCCTCTTTAAGTGTGCCTGCGGATTGCAGGACAAATTCCATATCCCTGCACTCAGAGAGCATCTCCTTTATGAGCCTTGCATCTCCAGGATTATCTTCAATCAAAAAGACATTGACATTTTCTTTTTCTCTGTTCATTGTTCCACCTTCTTGTTATATAAGAATACTTTCACCACTGAGAACACTGAAATCACTGAAGAAAACTTTCTATTATCTATCCGTAACCAGTAACACTTTGTGTCTTGCTTCATGATTTTCAGCGCCTTCTGTGTCTTCAGTGCCTTCAGTGGTTAAAAAAACGGTTGCTGTCCCTATTTAAGAATACTTTCACCACTGAGAACACTGAGATCACTGAAAAAAA
>JALXFI010000184.1 GCA_027069035.1 bacterium | reverse complement strand
GACTAATACACCGTATTTCAAAAAAAATTTCAGAAAATTCAAATATCCTGTATTTAGTTATACATATCTTGGGTTTAATTTCCGTCATCCGTGGTTTAAAGACAAGAGGGTGAGAAAGGCAATAGCATACGGTATTGATAAACAGGAGATAATAGACGGCGTTTTGTTCGGGCTCGGAAGTCAGGCAACCGGCCCGTATGTTCCGAATACATGGCCGTATAACCCCGATGTGAAGAGGTATCCATATAATCCTGAGAAGGCACGAGAACTGCTTAAGGATGCGGGCTGGATAGACAGGGACGGAGATGGTATACTTGAGAACGCCGGGGGGCAAAAATTTAAGTTTACGGTGCTTACCAATATGGGCAATTCCCTGAGGCTTAAGGCCGCCACTATCATTCAATGGCGGCTCGGCATGATAGGTATAAAGATGGATATAAGGGTGCTTGAGTGGGCGACCTTTATAAATGAATTTATCGACAAGAGAAGGTTTCAGGCCGTTATTCTCGGCTGGGGCATAGGCCTTGACCCGGATCAGTATGATATATGGCACAGCAGCAAGACAGGGGAGAAAGAGCTCAATTTTATATCATACAAGAATCCAAAGGTGGATGAGCTTCTTGAGAAGGGCAGAAGAACCTTTGATATAAAAGAGAGGAAGAAGGCATATTTCAGGATGCAGGAGATCCTTGCCGAAGATGTGCCCTATGTTTTTTTATATGTCCCTCAGGCTCTCCAGATAGTTCATTCAAGGTTTTGCAATATAAAACCGACCGCCATAGGCATTGGATATAATATAGAAAAATGGTATGTTCCAAAGAGACTGCAAAAGCATACACTTTTGCCTTAATCTTTATTGGTTTCCAATCAGAAGGATGGAGCTATGCTGACTTATATCGTAAAACGTCTTATTTCTATGGTGCCCGTTGTTCTGGGGATTACCATACTTTCGTTTTTTATTATGCACCTTGCCCCTGGAAAGCCCACCGACAGGCTCACCGAACTTAACCCGAAAATGACCCCTGAGGCAAGACAGAGACTGGAGAAATTCTATGGGCTTGACAAACCCATATACGTCCAATACGGGATATGGCTTAAACGCATAGTGAAACTCGATTTTGGAAACTCGTTTTCCTCCGACAGGAGACCCGTTATAGATAAGATTTGGGACAGGAGCGTTCCCCTCCTTGACAGAAGATTGGCGATAACCCTTTATATAAATGTATTGTCTTTACTGCTTATAATCATCATTGCCATTCCAATAGGCATATACTCTGCCGTCCATCCTTACTCATCTTTTGACAGGGCTTCAACCGTATTTGTGTTTATAGGTTTTGCAACACCGACCTTCTGGCTTGCGCTTTTACTGATGATGCTTTTCGGCGTAAAGTTGGGGTGGCTTCCCATATCAGGCATAAAATCCATAGAGTATGCGGCAATGACGGGCGCAGCTAAATTTTACGACCGTACCGCGCACCTTGTTTTGCCTGTTCTCATATCCGCTTTTGGCGGTCTTGCAGGGATGTCAAGGTTTATGAGGTCGAGCATGCTTGAGGTGATAAGACAGGATTATATAACGACTGCGCGGGCAAAGGGGCTTCCGGAGGGCAGGGTGATCTATAAGCACGCATTAAGGAACGCCATGCTGCCTATAATAACCCTTTTAGGTCTTTCAGTGCCCGGGCTTATCGGCGGGTCTGTGATATTTGAGACGATATTCGGCATTCCGGGTATGGGACAGCTTTCCTTTCAGTCGGTTATGATGAGGGATTATCCCGTTGTGATGGGGCTCCTGTTTATAAGCGCCATACTTACCCTTCTGGGCAATCTCCTGTCGGATATAAGCTATGCCTTTGTTGATCCAAGGATAAGGGTAAAATAACAAGATTCTTTTGTAAAAAGATTGAGTGGAGTTGTTTAATATTTGAATTTATCTGTAATAAATAAATGAAAGACGATAGCCTGAAAAAGTTATTCTGGAGGAGGTTTACAAAGAACTGGCTTGCCGTCTCCGGCGGTATAATTGTTTTGTTTCTTGTTTTATTTATTCTTTTTTATCCCCTGTTTTTTAAAGAAGGTTATGTTTATGATCCTTTGGCCCCTTTTATGCATTCTCCCGGATTCCGAATGGCTCGACCCCAAGG
>JALXFI010000183.1 GCA_027069035.1 bacterium | reverse complement strand
CTCTCGGTTCATTCCTTATAATATAGTCGATGCCAAGGTCTGTCATCTTTGTCCTCACCCTTGCACAATACGGACATTCTTCAAACTGATAGAGTTCCAACATAGATTATCCTCCTTAAATCTTAACAGGTGTTGTAATAGATACAATATTTCTATGTTTATGTCAATAAAATGGGAAGAAACAATAACAGATCAACATAAACTAAAAGCCGCCGAAGAAGATGTTGACATTGCCGGAATCTATCTTCCTTTTTAAGTATATCTTTATCCTCTCCTTTATCAGATTTCTTGACGGGGGAAATACAAATAAAAAACCGGTGATATCGGTTAAGATCCCGGGGGTTATAAGAAATGCCCCTGCAATAATGACAAAGGCGCCGTCGATCAGCTCTTCCGAAGGGAAGATGCCTCTTGAAAGATTCTCCTGAAACCTTCTGATAACACCAAGCCCTTCCATCTTTACCATATAAGAGCCGGCAAGCGCCGTAATGATGATAATGGAGATTGTGTTAAATACGCCGATAACCGTGCCTATCTTTATAAGCAGTGCGAGCTCTATTATCGGAAGGATTATGAATATAAGAAAGAGTTTGAAAAACACCTTTGCCCCGTTTCTTATTGTTTAATAGGATTCGTTTTGTAAAGGGATTTTGCACAAAGCCCTTTTTTATTATTATATGCTAAATGATGATGTTATAAGTGTCAATCAATTAAAACAATTAAATTTTTTTTTGGAATTTAAAATTCACTTGATTTTGATTTTAAAATCATTAAGAATATACAAATAAATGAACAGTTTTTACGGAACCATAAAGCCGAGTGGGGGTTGCCATGCCCATATACGAATTTTACTGTAGCAAGTGCAATACCATATACAATTTTTTTTCAAGATCTGTAAATACCAAGAAAACGCCCAAATGCCCAAAATGCAAGGATGTAAAATTAATATCTCAGATGTCTGTTTTTGCAACTCCGTCAAAGGACAGAGGGGAGGTTGACGGCGATATGCCTCCAATAGACGAGGCAAGGATGGAGAAGGCTATGTCGATGCTTGCAGGGGAGGCCGACAAGATCAATGAAGATGACCCCCGCCAGGCGGCAAACCTTATGCGAAAGCTCTCCGATGCCGCCGGTCTGAAGCTGGGACCTCAAATGGAAGAAGCTATTGCAAGAATGGAACGCGGAGAGGACCCGGACAGGATAGAAGAAGAGATGGGCGATCTGCTCTCAGAAGAAGAACCTTTCTTGGAGGAAACCAAGACAAAAAAGACCCGGAAAAACCTTGAACCTCAAGTTGATGAGACACTTTATGAGATGTAATGCATTGAATTGCTTTTATCCTTTTGGTGTTAAGTAGTTATAGTATCTGACTTTCCACTGCTGTCACCCAAAAACAGAGATAGGTTTTTGGGTGACCTTCTTGTCTTGACATTTTAAGCCATTCCGTAATATTCTCATTTAGGATTATTATCTTTTATATATGGCTTCAGGCCTTTTTTTGTTTGTGCTTTCTTTGGTTGGAATCTGACAGGGGGATCGGTGAATTTTTTTGATGTCTCAATTGATGAGTGGTGGAAAAGCGAGGGTAAGTTTGTCGCTCTCCATAAGATAACACCATTGCGTTTTAAGTATTTTTCAGACAAGGCGCAGGGGCTAAGCGGTAAAAGAGTCCTTGATATAGGATGTGGCGGAGGGATACTTGCTGAAGAGTTTGCAAAAGCAGGCGCTGTTGTTACCGGCATTGACCTTTCAAAAAATGCGATAGATGCGGCAAAGGAACACGCAAAAGAAAACAAGCTGAGGATATCTTATATTAATATATCTGCAGGAGAACTCATAAAGAAGAGGCAGAAACCTTTTGATGCCGTAGTATGTTCAGAGATACTTGAGCATGCGGATGACCTTTCTGTAATAATTGCAGATGCGGCAGGCCTTCTTAAAAAGGGCGGGCATTTCTTTTTTAGTACAATAAACAAAACCCTTAAGTCAAAGATATTTGCCATATGCATTGCAGAAAACCTGCTCGGCATGATACCAAAAGGTGTGCATAAATTCGATAGGTTCATAAAACCAAGCCGTCTTGTGAGACTTTTAAGGGATAACTTGATTGAAGTTGAAGAGATAAAAGGGATGAGTTTAGACCCCATAAGTTGGAAGTTTAAAATATCGAATGACATATCTATAAACTATATTGGATATGGTGTAAAGAAATGAAAAAGATAGAGATAGTTTCTCCTGCAGGAAATCTTGCATCTCTAAGGGTTGCTGTGGATAATGGCGCCGATGTGGTTTATGCGAGTTTTAACGACGCCACAAATGCGAGAAATTTTGAAGGTCTTAATTTTACCTATGAAACTCTGGTTCGCGGCATAGAGTATGCTCACATTAAAGGAAAAAAAGTCTATATCGCAATAAACACCTTTCCCCAGATGGATAGTTATCCTCAATGGTTCAGTGCTGTTGATAAGGCGGTGGATGCAGATGTGGATGCTGTTATTATCGGCAATATAGGTATCATGAAATATGCAAGGGAGACTTACCCGGACATCAACATACATTTAAGCGTTCAGGCCAGCGCCTCAAACTATGAAAGCATAAATTTCTATAAAAGGGAGTTTGGAATAAAAAGGGTCGTGCTCCCGAGAGTCCTTACAATAGATGAGATGAAGATGATTAAGGAAAGAACCGATGTTGAAATAGAAGTCTTTGTCCTTGGCGGATTATGTATAAATATCGAAGGCAGGTGCTACTTATCATCCTTTATAACAGGCTCATCTACCAATACGGACGGGGCGTGTTCTCCGTCACGCTTTGTGAGGTTTATAAACGAAGGCGAACGCATGAAGATCACCTTAAACGATACGGTTTTAAACGATCTGGGCCCCGCGGAGACATCACCGTATCCAACCTCCTGTAAGGGCAGGTATGTAAGGCCTGACGGCAGAAAAGAGTATATAATGGAAGAACCCGAATCATTGAACGTTATAGAGCTTATCCCCCGACTTATAGATGCGGGGGTAGATGCCCTTAAGATAGAAGGCAGACAAAGGACAAAGGCATATGTGGGGACGGTCACAAGTGTGGTAAGAGAGGTTGTAGATTCTTATTACAGAAATCCTCAGGATTTTGTTATGAAACAGGAATGGCTTGACCGAACAAATGCCAATTTTGAAGGTGGAAAATTGACCTTTGGATGTTATCTTGAAAAATAAAATGCAGTTAACGCTTGGACCCATACTTTTTGACTGGAAAAGGGAAGAGATACTCCGCTTTTATGATGAAGTTGCAGATATGCCCGTTGACAGGGTCTATATTGGAGAGGTAATCTGTGCAAAAAGAAAGGGTCTCGGGTTTAACGATATAGAGGCGGTGGGTAAAAGGCTCATGGATACGGGCAAGGAGATTGTTGTATCCACGCTTGCCGTAGTTACCGATGAAGAAGAACTCTCTCTTGTTAGAGGCGCATTGAATCTTCCTTTTTTAGTTGAGGCAAATGATATGTCGGTTTTCAATATGACGTTAAACAAGGGGAGCAAGACTTACGCCAATAAGGAGATTGTAGCCGGCCCTCATATAACATCATATAACGTTCCAAGTATCGAACTTTTAAACAAGTATGGTGTAAAACGGGTTGTTTTCCCTGTTGAACTTTCAAGAGACTCTATTGCGTACAATATTGTGAATACAGGCGTAGAAGGTGAGGTCTTTGTTCATGGAAAGATACCCCTTGCATTTTCATGGAGATGTTACACCTCAAGGGCATACGACCTTAACAAATCTTCATGCCGTTATCACTGTAGTGACTTTCCGGATGGAATGGTTGTTAAAACTCTAAAAGGAGAGCCTGTATTTACAGTAAACGGGACATCTGTCTTAAGCGCCCTTACGTATACGCTTATAGAGTTTGTTGATGATTTAAAAAAGATAGGCGTTACGGCACTGAGGATATCTCCTCAGTACAGGGGAACATCAAAGATTGTTGATACTTTCAGAAAGATGGTAAAAGGGGAAATAGGGCATGAAGAGGGAGTTGAGGCCGTTACATCGGATAATGAAGGTGGCCTCTGTAACGGCTGGTATCACGGGATAGCTGGCAAAGAGTATCGGAGGGCTACAGGATAAGTTTTTTTAAAAATCAAAACATTAATCGGAGGGTTATATGCCGGATTTGATACAGGAGATGTTATTGATTGCAAAAGGGATTTTTGTTAAGGCCGATAAAGCGGTCGACCTGCTTGTAAAGGAGGGTGAAAAGGCAAGTCACGGGCTTTCTCCAAGAGAGGCGATAGAGAACAGGCTTGTGGAAGAAGGCATTAAGATAGTGCGTAGCGGTATTAAGGCGGCGGACAACGCCGGTAAAAGGGTTGAAAATGCAATAGTAGAGATAGTAGGTAATATATTGGATAAATTTGAGGTGGTAAGGGAAGAGCGGGCAGATGTTATAGAAAAGCTTACATTAGATACAAGGCGGATGGTTGAGGAGCTTAAGGATAGAATAGAGGCCCTTGAAAAATAAGGGGAATAAAGGTTGATTATGGCATTCAGAGGCAGAACATACAGCAACATAAAAAGACTCAACATGATATTAAGGGTGCTTGTAAGGTATGGTTTCAATGACTGGGTTGCGAGCCTCAAGGTTTTCCCTCTCTTTACCCTTATAAACAAAGTGTTCTTCTTTCGAAAGAAACAGGAACTGCCTGCGCCTGTAAGGATAAGGCTTGTGCTTGAAGAACTTGGTCCAAGCTTTATTAAACTTGGTCAGATACTCAGTATAAGGGCGGATATATTGCCTTTCGAGTATGTGGAGGAGTTAAAGAAGCTTCAGGACAAGGTGCCGTCATTCCCGTTTGAGACGGTTAAAAAGGTTATTCAAAATGAACTGAAAGCGGATTTAAAGGATAAATTTCTTGACTTTGATGAGATACCGGTTGCATCCGCATCAATAGCTCAGGTGCATTTTGCAACGCTTAAAGATGGGACCAATGTTGCGGTAAAGGTTAAAAGACCGGGGATTGAGGAAACAATAGATTCTGATATATCTGTGATGTACACAATTGCAGGACTCCTTGAAAGGTATGTGCCCGCAGCGCGCAGATACAGACCGAAAGAGGCGGTGGATGAGTTTGCAAGGGTAATACACAAAGAGCAGGATTTTAATGCAGAGGGGACAAATGCTGTCCGATTCTACAACATCTTTAAAGAAGACCCTACAGTGTACATACCCAGAGTTTACTGGGAACATACCACAACGCAGGTTTTAACCCTTGAAAGGATAGAAGGTGTCCCTGTTGATGAGGTGGATAAGATAAGGTCGCTTGGTCTTGATGCCAAGATTATTGCAGAAAATGCCCTGAGGGCATTCTTAAAACAGGTCCTTTACTTTGGCTTTTTCCATGCCGACCTTCATCCCGGGAATATCTTTGCCGGAAGAGACGGCTCGATAATATATCTCGATTTTGGAATAACCGGAAGAGTAGATGATACTTTAAGAAGATACCTTGCTCGTATGCTTTATTCACTTGTAAGAAGAGATTATTATGAAATGGCGCTCATTCACAAAGAGATGGGTCTTATATCTAAAGATATAAATATAAGTGAATTTGAAGATGCCTTGCGTATAATTGGGGAACCAATATTTGGTAAACCCCTTGAAAGTATAGATATATCCGCTCTTCTGCTCAGGCTTCTTAAGACTGCAAGAAGATTTGAGATGAGGCTTCAGCCTGACCTGCTTCTGCTCCAAAAATCGATGGTAATAGTTGAGGGGGTAGGAAGGCAGCTTTACCCCGAATTAAATGCATGGGAGATCGCAAGGCCTGTTATTTATCGCTGGATGACGAAAGAGAGGCTCTCTCCAAAGAGAGCCGTTGAAAAAGGGAAAGGTGTGCTTTCTGAAATATCGGAAGTTGCAGTGGGTATCCCTAAAAAGGTTCATACCTTTATGGATAAAGCCATAAGTTCCGAATTGAGGCTTGGTTTTGAGCATTACCGACTTGATGAGATAGTCAAGGGTATTAATAATGTTGGTAATCGTATCTTTCTTGGATTGACGGTCTTTGCCTTATTTCTCTCTTCTTCAGTGCTTATTATATACGGCAGCGGGGTGCAAGGTTTTTCAATCCGGTCGTTTTTTGGCTGGGCAGGATATATCGTCGCTGTGGTGATATCTTTTACGGCCCTGTTTGTTTTTTTCAGAAAAAGGAGAAAGTAGTCTTTATCAAAACCGATTGTCGGTTTTGCAAGAAGTTTGATAC